>JAGQQB010000407.1 GCA_020426425.1 Planctomycetaceae bacterium
AGTCCCGTGGTCCGATGTCCCCGGTCTCGACGCCCCGGTCCCCAACGAAAACTTCGTCCTCAAGAACGGATCGAAGTCGGCCCTGGCGGTACGACGCGGCACGAACCTGCTGCTCAGCCGCGTCTCGAAACCTTCAGCCTTTGGGATCACCGCGCGGAACGCCGAACAGTCGTTCGCGCTGGCGGCACTGCTCGACGAGAGCATTCCGCTCGTCACACTGACTGGCAAAGCCGGTTCCGGGAAGACGTTGCTCGCACTGGCCGCAGGACTCGAACAGCGGCAGAAGTTCCGTCAGATTCTACTCAGCCGACCGACCGTGCCGCTCAGCAACCGCGATCTTGGTTTCCTGCCCGGCGACATCTCGGCAAAGCTCGATCCCTACATGCAGCCGCTATTCGACAACCTCTCGGTGATCAAGCAGGAAAACTCCGGCGAGAAGGCGCAGCGTGTGCAAGAGCTACTGGAAGAGGAGAAGCTCAAGATCACGCCGCTGGCGTACATTCGCGGGCGCAGTTTGCAGCGGGTGTTCTTCATCGTCGATGAGGCTCAGAATCTGACGCCGCATGAAATCAAAACGATCATTACTCGGGCGGGTGAAGGAACCAAATTGATCTTCACCGGCGACATCCGGCAGATCGATCACCCTTACTTGGATACGCTATCGAACGGGCTGACGTACCTGATCAACCGCATGGTGGGGCAAGCAGTGTTCGCGCACATCGCCTTAGAGAAAAGCGAACGCTCTCCGCTGGCCGAATTGGCGAGCGACCTGTTGTAGTGCAAGCGCGGTATACGCTCATTCCCCATCTTGATCGCGTCAATCCTGCGACCGATCCATGTTCGGATTGGCCAATCCTTCCAACTGCTGGGCGAGCCACAGTGGGAGTCGTTGCAGACGATGCCAGGCGGGGCGGGGGAGTTGGACTTTCGGTGTCGCTGGTCGTTCCGCTTCATCCGTCTGGTACAGGGCGGACAGCACTTCGGTGCGGACGTAATCGAGCAGGTTCGTGAGTTCGACCGTTTGCGTCGGGGTGAGTCCTTCCGGCAGGGCGGGAGGACCAGCGGGATAGGCATCGGGAAAGTGTGTGCCGTCTTCGCGCCCTACAATGTCGGATTGAGTACTAGGGTCCTGGAGTTCGCGCTCACCGGTGGCGATCTCTTGTTTGAGCTGCTCGGGACTGCCGAACACGAGGACGCAACGACCAATGTGGACTTGATCTCCCACACTCAGCAATCGCATCCGGACAGGGTGCCCATTCACTCGTGTGCCGTTGGTGCTTTCCAGATCGGTCAAGATGTACTTGTCGCCATCGCTCTGGATCTTGGCGTGAAAGCGACTGACCCGTTCGTCGTTGAGGCGGATGTCGTTGTCTTCCTCACGACCGATCGTAACGGGCGTTTCCAGATCGCGCAGCACCTGGCCCGCTTCAAGTCCGTCGATAATCTGAAAGGTGAGAGACCCCATCCGCGATTCCCAGACCCGTTAGAGAAAGTGCGACACAGGCGTTGCGTGTCGGATTCAGCGCCGCGCGATCATAACTGCAACGCGCCATGGATGGTATCGAGCAGTAGCTGCCGCGTCGGGGGCTTACGTAGCACGGAGAAGATATGCAAATCTTCTGCAGCGTCTTCCAGTTCGGCCGTGACCGCGGAACTCATCAGGATGCAGGGGAGCGGACCGAGCAAGTCACGCAGGATGCGCATCGTGTCCAGCCCGGTGAGGAGATGCATGTGCATGTCCAGCAATGCAATGTCGATGGGGATCGACTCGACCACTTCAATTGCCCGTTCGCCGGATTCCACGGCGATGGTTTGAAAGTGCGGTTCCAACAATCCGACCACCGTTTCCCGGAAGCCCTGATCGTCGTCCGCTATCAGAAGTTGAACATCGCGTTGAGCAACCATGCTGATCGACTTCTTCCTCAACAAGGGCGGTTCCCTTGACCCTGTGGGCGTTGCGACCAACAGAGAAATGGGCAGGCTGTCCGCGCCTTGCCGCTCTTGCTGTTCGCTTCTCGTTCATGTGACATCGAGGCGCAGACCTGACGGGGAATGCACTCGACATCCACAGAATCCAATTCGTTTACGTATTATTCCGAACCTCCCCAGCGATGCCAAGTCGAAATGTGGTGACTCTTTGCGGAAACCGAGGGAGCCAGCTCACCTCCGCTGGGATTCCTCACGATTTGTCCCTCGACCGCATTCGCGTGCTGACAGACATTCTTCCAATCCACTATAGTAGATGTGTGAAACCTGCCTTGCCCAATGCGCTTTACGCGTCCTGCCCGGCAACAGTAAAGGGTCGGATCGGTTCCCGATTCGATTCGTACGAGAATAAGAGGAAACAGAATCGTGAATGACCACGTTCCTTTTCGCCGTCGCCTGCCCGTTCGTTTCCTGGCCCTGACGCAGGCTGTTGCGGCATTGTGTCTTGGCTCATGGGCGACCGCTGCGGAACCCCAGTTTCCGGCAGAACAGATCAAATACTTCGAGACGCACATCCGTCCATTGCTGATCGGTCGCTGCTACAAGTGTCACAGCGAAGCGAAGCAGAGCGGCGAACTGCGTCTCGACAGTCGCGCGGCGTTGATCCAAGGGGGCGAGAGCGGTCCCTCGTTCGATGCCGAGAACCCGGACGCCAGTCTGTTCCTGGAAGCGATTCGGTATGAGTCGTTCGAGATGCCTCCCAAGGGGAAGCTGAAGGATGCGGAAATCGAACTGCTAACCAACTGGATTCAGATGGGCGCCCCCTGGCCTGACGAAGGTCAAGTGACGATCGCCCGCTCACCCAAGGCCAAGATCAGTGACGAAGAGCGGTCCTTCTGGTCATTCCAGCCGCTCACGCATCCGGCGGTCCCTGCACTTGAGAATGACACCTGGAGCACCGGCGCGGTGGATCAATTCGTGCTGCGAAAGTTGCGGGAAAACGATTTGACTCCAGCTGCTGATGCCGAACAGGTCACGTTGGTGCGGCGACTCTATTTTGATTTGATCGGATTGCCCCCAACTCCTGAGGAGCTGGACGAATTTTTAGCCGACAAGTCACCCGCTGCCTGGGAGCGACTGGTTGACAAGTTGCTGGACAGCCCGCGCTATGGCGAACACTGGGCGCGGTTTTGGCTCGATCTTGTGCGCTACGCGGAGTCCGATGGCTTCCGCAAGGATGACTACCGTCCGCAAGCGTATCGCTATCGCGACTACGTCATCGAATCGCTGAACAACGACAAACCCTATGACGAGTTCGTTCGCGAGCAGCTTGCCGGAGACGAAATCGCGCCGGAAGATCCCCACGTGCTGGCGGCGACCGGATTCCTGCGACATGGGATCTACGAATACAACCAGCGCGACGCAGTGACGCAGTGGCAGGACATGCTCAACGAC
>JAGQQB010000408.1 GCA_020426425.1 Planctomycetaceae bacterium
GAACCGCTATTCGAGTATTCCGGCGCCTGTGCCGGTTGCGGCGAGACGCCGTATCTGAAACTGCTCACGCAGCTGTATGGGGATCGTCTGCTCGTCGCGAACGCGACCGGTTGTTCGTCGATTTACGGCGGCAACCTCCCCACGACTCCCTGGTCGCAAAACGCTCAAGGGCGTGGACCAGCCTGGTCGAACTCCCTGTTCGAAGACAACGCCGAGTTCGGACTCGGCATGCGTCTGGCGGTTGATCAGCAGCGGCAATTCGCGACCGTCGCCCTGCGGCAGATGGCCGGGGAACTGGGGGCCGATCTCGTCAAGGCGGTGATCGACGCTCCACAGGACAATGAAGAACAGGTGAATCAACAACGCGAGCGGGTCTGTCAGATTCGCGAGCATCTCAAGCAGGTGACCACCGCTGAAGCGAGACTGCTGGAGAGTACGATCGACGCCCTCGTCGACCGCAGTGTCTGGATCATCGGCGGGGATGGCTGGGCCTACGACATCGGCTTTGGCGGCGTCGACCATGTGCTTGCCTCGGGTCAGAACGTGAACATCCTCGTGCTCGATACGCAGGTGTATTCGAACACTGGGGGACAGGCTTCGAAGGCAACGCCGCTCGGGGCGATCGCCAAGTTCGCGACTGGAGGGAAAACGGCCCGTCGCAAAGACCTCGGTCTTTTGGCCGTCGACTATGGGAACGTGTATGTCGCCCAAATCGCGATGGGTGCCCATCCGCTGCAAACGCTCAAAGCTCTGCGTGAGGCGGAATCGTATCCTGGCACATCGTTGATCATCGCCTACTCGCCGTGCATCGCGCACGGCATCGATATGTCCAAGATGATTGGCCGTCAAAAAGACGCGACCGGCAGCGGCTTCTGGCCGCTGTATCGGTACGACCCCCGCAACGCCCACGAGGGTGACCGACCATTCAAGCTCGACAGTCGTCGCCCCAAGCAGACCTTCCAGGAATTCGCCATGGGAGAAGCCCGCTTCGCCGCGCTGCAGCGGTCGAATCCACAAGCCGCCGAGAAGTTGTTCAAGCGCGCTCAGCAGGAAATTGATGATCGGTGGCACTACTACGAACAGATGGCTGGCGTGGAACGTGAGATTTCAACAACGGAAGAAGAAGAGGAACAGCCCGTATGACAATTGACCTCACTTGCGACTACCTCGGGATGACCCTCGCCAGCCCGATTGTGGCGGCGGCCTGCCCGCTCACCGGCAGTCTCGATGCACTCAAGCGGCTGGAAGCCGCTGGTGCTGGCGCTGCGGTCTTGCCATCGCTGTTCGAAGAGCAAATCGAGTTCGAAGAACAGATGTTCGGCGGTCTCTCCAGTTACGGAGCCGAATCGTTTGCGGAAGCCGCGTCCTACTTCCCCGCTCTGGACGATTACAACACTGGTCCCGACGAATATCTGCATTTGATTGAACAGGCGCGCGAAGCGGTTCAGATGCCCATCATCGCCAGTCTGAACGGCGTCTCGAATGGCGGTTGGATTCGCTACGCCAAGCAGATGGAATCGGCCGGTGCCTCGGCCCTGGAACTCAACGTCTATTATCTCTCCACAGAAGTGAACGTGGCCTCGGCTCGGTTGGAGCAGAACTACTACGAACTTGTCTCGGCCGTCAGGGAAACCATCAGCATTCCGCTGTCGGTCAAGATCGGACCGTTTTTCAGTTCGCTGCCAAACTTCGCCAAGGGACTCGTCGACGCCGGAGCCAACGGACTGGTGCTGTTCAACCGCTTCCTGCAGCCCGATCTCGATGTCGAACGCATGGTCATCGATCCTCGTCTGGAACTGAGCCAGCGTGTGGAGACCCGATTGCCGATGCGCTGGATTGCGATCCTGGATCCGCAACTCGACATCTCACTGGCCGCTAACTCCGGCATCCACTCCGCCAACGACATCTTCAAACTGTTGCTCGTCGGTGCCGATGTGACCATGATTGCGGGCACCCTGATCCGGCATGGAGCCGATTACGTCGTCAAGCTCCTGGACGACCTCCGCAAGCTGTTGAAAGAGCATGGCTACCGCAGCGTGTCGCAGTTCCGTGGCAGCTTTAACCATCAAAACACTCCAAGTCCGTCCGCCTTCGAACGCAGCAACTACATGAAGACGCTCACGAACTACGTAGTCGATCGACTGTAGGCAGTCTTACCTTGCACACTCGGCCTACTGGTGTCTGTTGAGCACGAAGTCGTTCAGGGCGAAAGGGGCATTGACCCGATGGTCGTCGTCATCGACGCTGCCATCGTCGGCGATTCAGTGGCTGCTTCGTGGCACCGACAACCGAAAGCGGGTGGAACTGGAGAG
The DNA here is from genome assembly GCA_020426425.1 of Planctomycetaceae bacterium. GTDB lineage: Bacteria > Planctomycetota > Planctomycetia > Planctomycetales > Planctomycetaceae > JACKHO01. The sequence goes on from JAGQQB010000408.1 coordinate 2,313, forward strand.
CCGTCTGGCCGCTGCATCTGCCTGAGATTCGTGATGACCAGGCCGACCTATTTCGCACGCCGGCGCCCCATCATCGACCTGACGGCAGCTCAATCCCCATGTCGGCCAGCAACAGTTTCATATCTTCCCATACCGGTTTCTTCGCGTCGGGATTACGCAGCAGATACGAAGGATGATAGGTACACAGCACCTTCGCTGATGCGTAGTGATACCAGCGACCGCGCATACGGCCGATGGGGGTGACTTCGCCGAGCAGATTATTTGCGGCACACGACCCCCAACAAACAATGTACTCCGGCTGCACCAGCTGGATTTGAGCGTCAAGAAATTCACGGCAGTTGTCGGCCTCGGCCTTCTCCGGAGTGCGATTGCCCGGAGGGCGACAACGCAGAATGTTGCAGATGTAGAGTTCTTCTCGCTGCCAGCCACAGGCGCCAATGATCTTGTTTAGCAACTGACCCGCCTTACCGACGAACGGTTCCCCCTGTCGGTCTTCATCAGCGCCGGGCGCTTCCCCCACGAACATCACCCGGGCTTGCGGATTGCCAACGCCAAACACCGTTTGCGTGCGACCCCGGGCCAGTTCCGGACAACGGGTACAAGCTGCGACATGACCGGCGACCGTGGCCAACTGCTGCATCCGCTCTTCGGGCGAAAGCTCTGCGCCTGACGGGACCGTGAACGTCCTGCCACGCGGCTCCGCTACCGACGGTTGTGCGGAGATGTCGTGGTCAATTGGCGCGGTCGTCTGTGGAGATGACTCAGCCGATATCGCCGGGTGCGCCGTTCGTGCATCATCGTCAGTCGTTGTCTCTCCTACCTGCGGCGAAGCGATCACTGCCCGCCGCGCTTCCAACTCGGCCAGCATCTCCGGCGTCGGACGCGGTAAATGCGTCAACCCGGCGGCTTGCCAGCTTTGCAGAAACTGTTTCAGCGGACGTTTCACAAGGTCGGCTGCAGATTAAGGACAAACAAACTCCCCCCCTAAAGGATGCGAGGTTCTTTCGCCGAAATCAAGCCCATACAAGGGGAGGCCACGACGAGGGGGGCGTGCGCTGAATGCTGGAC
>JAGQQB010000040.1 GCA_020426425.1 Planctomycetaceae bacterium
CCCCCCAGCCTCGCGAAAGCTTCGTTTGCTGGACAAGTTGCGTGAACTCCTCCAGCCGATCAACGCTCATCCAGCCATTTACGGAAGTGAAGCAAAACAGCGACTGGTCCAGTGATGGTGTTGTTCGCACGTGAACCTGCTGGGGCGGCTGACCACTTCGACCCCACCATGCGCCTCCACCGCGCCGCGCGTACACCACCTCATCCAATGCGGGGAACCGACACACTCCGGCGACGCACTGTTCCTGATGCAGCAGGCCGATCAGCGTGCCAAAAAGCGGAGTCCCATGCATGAAGGACTTCGTGCCGTCGATCGGGTCGAGAATCCACTGGAATCCACTGGTACCCGGTGTCGTCCCGAATTCTTCACCGAGGATTCCATCGTCAGGGAAGTGACGTGCGAGCTCGTTGCGCAACAACTGCTCCGCGCCCCGATCAGCAAGAGTGACCGGAGTCGCATCGGCCTTCGTTTCAATGGTCAGTTCGGACGACTGGTAGTACGGGAGTATGAACTCCGAGGCAAGTTCCGCAGCGGCAATCGCCCACGAGAGTCGCTCCTCCACAGCTTGGTCCGACACGGGGCACTCCAGGATTGTTGACGACAACAGAGTCTGAGGAAGGAATGCTGCAGACGCATCATGACGGGTTGCGTCTGAGCGGACGAACTGAGAACATCCCAGATTCGCAACCAGAATTCAAAGCGACGAGACAAAACAGAAGAGATCCAGCGATGTCCACTCCCCACGAAATGTACGACGAAGCAGTGGCGCTGAAGGGGGCGGACGACCTCGAAGGCGCGGTCGCGAAACTGCGGGAGATTCTGACGATCGCCCCAGACCACCTCGATACGCACTCGGCGCTCGCTGTCTATCTGCAGAAACTCGGCCAGAATGCAGAAGCCGTCACCCACGCCCGCAAAGTGTGCGAACTCAATCCGCAGGACTTTTTCTCCTACACGCAACTGTCCATGATCTGCATGCGTTGCGGCATGATTCCTGAAGCGGAAGACGCCAAAGCGAAGGCGGCGCTAATTCGGCATGGTGCGCAGGTCAAACCGCCACAGTAGAGGTCGATCCTAAGAGGTCGATCCGACAGGCATGTCAAGGCTGTGGATCGTTCTGCGAGGCCACATGCTGGTTCGCAAGAGTCGCGATCACGTCCGTCCCAAGACCTTCCCGTTCGCAACGTTCTGCCGCTGCACTTGCGACAATCAAGGCGGGTTCAACCTGTCGTTACAGCCAAAAGTGGTTGCAGCACGCAGAGTTGCAGCCGCACTAAGCACCCGGCCGCAGTCGCCAGTACTCCAGCAGCACGTCGTACAGGTCTTCCGGGATGGCGACATCGTCGTTGTGAAAATCGGACAGCCAACTTCGCTGATTGCGATGCGCGTCATCGAGAATTCGCAGCAGTTCGCCGAACGTGATATTCACCGTCGGCACATCTGCCAAGTCGAGTTCCTCTTCCCCCGTGAACAGCCGCAAGTGTGGGCGCATACCATTCTTCCCTGATGTCGAATTCCATGCGGTGGCAGGAGGGGAGCAGGCATTCTTCCCTGAATACCCAACTCCACGAGGGTCTCATCGCCTCGGCCCAAGAGTCCTCGCCTCCCGGCTCATTTATTATCGGTCCGCCGGAACAATCCCTTGAGCCGGAGTCAATGGTCCAACCGTTAAGGTCGGAATCTTCGGGTGTCAGAGGAAATGCGGGGTTTAGATAACCGCGCTGGAAGACCGACCGCTGTCCACGCGTATCCACTGTGCGGTTCCATTCACCGTGTAGTCCCAGCCATCGGCCTGTTACGACTGTCGGTAGTAGTCTGCCGCACCGCGCTGAGCCGGACGCTCCACCCAATATGAGGCGGCGTTTCGATCCAGTTTCAAACGCAATGCATCGCGCCCGCGCAGGCGAAAGACCAGTCCGAATGGCAGGAACACGCCAAAGTAGATGATTAGCAGTGCCAACTCCCCGACGACAATGCCGATCGGCCAGGTGAGCAGACTCAGGAGCAAGAATGGATACTTGAGCGATTGAGGAGCAATGGTCCCCAACAGCGCACACATCCCGCCGATCGCTGCCGCCCAGCCAAGCGAGATTCCCTCGTAGCCCCACATCCAGGCGACCAGTGGAAAGCCCAGCGTTGCGATCCAGCCAAACTGTCGAAGTTGCCGCGAAGAGGGATCAAAGTTGATGTCGACCAGTGCCATCTACAACAGTTCCTGAATCGGCTCGCCGTAGGGCAGAATTGGCATCGGTCGTCCCGAATGATCGATGAACGCCATTTCAGGATCGATTCCTAAATGCCGATACATCGTCGCCCACAGATCGTTGGGGGTGAGGGCGTTGTCTTTTGGCTCTTCACCCTTCGCGGTCGTCGCGCCAATGACTTGCCCAGTTCGCATGCCGCCCCCGGCGACCAGCAGCGACATGGAATTCGGCCAATGGTCGCGACCTGGCTGCATCACACCGGTTTGGGTTCCGTTCTGAGAATTGATCCGCGGCGTCCGACCAAACTCGCCCGTGACAATCAGCATCACCCGCTTGTCGAGACCACGATTATAGATGTCCTCCACCAGCGCGGTGACAGCGCGGTCGTAGATCGGCAACCGGATCTTGGCATCGTCGAACAAGTGACAGTTCACCGCGTGTGAATCCCAGTTGTAGGTCCCTTGCTTCAGGAAATTGATTCCCGAGACGTAGGGATTCTCCATGACCATGGTCACGAAACTGCAGCCCGCTTCGACCAGTCGCCGAGCCAGCAACGCGCGGTAGCCCCACGCATGTCGACCATAGCGATCCTTGAGTTCTTCTGGCTCCTGACTCAGATCAAAGGCCTGCTTCGCGCGGTCACTCGTCAGTAGATCAACCGCCTTGGCACTGGCATCGTCCATCGCCTGCATCAGACCGCTCTGATCAATTCGCTGCTGCAATTGATCGAAACTCGTCAACAAAGTCAGTCGATCATCGAGCCGATCGGTCAGTCGGTCGTCAAGAGAAATGTTCTGCACTGAGAACTTCTCATCGCTTGGATCGCCGGGAACATTGAACGGCACATACGACGGGCCCAGATACGCCGCTCCGAAACTGTACGTATCAACCCCCGCCCGGCCAGGATGGGTTCCGGAAATGTAATTGGGCATGCCATTGCGAATGTGTTCGCGGCACTTGGAGACGATCGAGCCGACCGCCGGGGCGTCGTTGACGAAGCCGGTCGGTTCGCGGGGATCGCGACCGGTCAAGAACCGCTTGTGCCCTCCGCCATGGTCCGCAAACTTATGAGCGATGGATCGAATGATGGTGTACCGGTCAGCGCATTGCGCATGCAGCGGCATCAGTTCACAGACATCCAGGCCCGGGACATTGGTCGGGATTGGATTGAACTCTCCGCGATAATCAAGCGGAGCGTCGGGCTTCATGTCATACATTTCCATATGCGGCGGCCCACCCGGCAGCCACACGAAAATGACGGACGTTTCTGGAGCTTCCGGGGACATTCCTGCTTTGGCCTGCGCGCGAAACAGATCGCTCAGGGAGAGGCCGGCCATCCCGAGCGTTCCCATTTGGAGAAACGATCGGCGAGAAACTGGTCCGCGACATCGCTGCTTCTGCATAACTATCTCATCGAGTAGACGACAAGCGCATTCAGTGCCTGTTGATCACAACCGCAGGCGACCGCTCTGAATTGAGGCAGTCGAGGGACGAGAGTCTAGGGGCGAGCGAACTGGCGAATCATTCGGTCGACAATCGAGTCGAACATTGCGCCGGCCAAGCTCCCAACTCCTAGCCAGTGATGCCGGCAAGCACGCAACACCACGTGCAAGCCAACACCCTCTACGTCCCCGCTTCCCTAATATACCTATCGGAATCGAGGCATGGGTAGCGCGATCCCATTTTTTCGAATGGGGCAAGGCGCGGCTGTGGGATGGTGGTCGTATGTGCCGAGTCCAGTCCTCAAACCCGAAAGCCCCGCCCGCTGTCGGTTCACGTCAGGATATCGTGAATCACTTGGCCATGCACATCGGTAATGCGGTAGTCACGTCCCTGGAAACGGTAGGTCAGTCGCAGGTGGTCGAGGCCCATCAGATGCAGCAGGGTCGCGTGCAGATCGTGGACATGCATGCGGCCTTCAGTGGGGCCAAAGCCGAGTTCATCAGTTGATCCATAGATCCCTTGCTTGATCCCGCCGCCAGCGATCCACATGGTGAACGCATCGATATGGTGATCGCGTCCGGTCGTATCGCGCGGTTCACCCATCGGCGTCCGACCAAACTCGCCACCCCAGATCACCAGGGTCTCTTCCAGTAGTCCGCGTGACTTCAGGTCGAGCACCAACGCCGCCGCCGCCTGATCGACCTCCAGGCAGATCTTGTCGAGCGCGTCATCCAAATCGGCATTTTTGCCGCCGTGATGATCCCAGTCAGTGTGATACAACTGCACAAAGCGCACGCCCCGCTCAACCAGTCGCCGCGCCAGCAGGCAATTGCTTGCGAAGGAAGCCTGACCCGGCTGCACTCCGTATAGATCGAGAGTTGCCTTCGACTCCTCTTCCAGCCGTACCAGTTCCGGTGCGGACATTTGCATTTTGAATGCGGTCTCGTATGCCTGAATTCGCGTGGCGATTTCGGGATCGCCCACGTCGTCCAGTCGCAAGGCATTCAAGCGATTCGTCGTCTCGATGAAGTCCTGTTGTGACTCGGCCGAGATTCCTTCTGGACTGCGTAGATGCAGAATTGGATCGCCTTTGCTGCGGAACGGAACTCCTTGATAAGCGGTTGGCAGAAACCCGCTGGACCAGAGCGTGCTGCCTGCACGTGGACCGCGTGGGCCAGACTGCAGCACGACGAATCCCGGCAGACTGTCCGACTCACTCCCCAGGCCGTATGTTACCCACGACCCCATGCTCGGTCGGCCCGGAGCCTGAAAACCACAATTCATGAACAATTTGGCCGGACCGTGATTGAAGACATCGGTCGCACAGCCCCGCAGCCAGCAGACATCATCCACGATCTTCTGGTGATGCGGCAGTAACTCGCTCAGGTCCATGCCGCACTCGCCATACTTTGCGAACTTGCGATTCGACCCCAACAGTGTCGCATCGGGCTTGAGAAACGCGAACCGGCGACCTTGCGTCAGACTCTCGGGCGGCGCCTGTCCGTGATACTTGTTCAGCATCGGCTTCGGTTCGAACAGCTCCAGCTGACTCGGGCCCCCAGCCATGAACATGAAGATCACATTCTTGATCTTGCCTGGGAAATGCCCCTGCCGCGGCGCCATCGCCGATGGCACCGTGGCGGCGTTCGCGTCGCGGCTCAGCAATTGCGATAGTGCAATGCTCCCCAAGGATAACCCCGACTGTTCCAGAAACTGGCGACGGGCAAGCGGCGATGCGGATGAATGAGTGGACATGATCGGCAACTTGGTTGGGTGAGTCCGTCAGACGATAAGAGGTCACGAAGGTGTTGGCGGCAGTCAGTTTCGGGTCAGGAACTCGTCGGTGTTGAACATCAGCCGCGCGACGCTCGTCCAGGTGGCCAGTTCGATGGAGTCAGCCTGAGCAGTGGTCCCGGCGAGAAACTTGCCCGTCAACTCAGGATCGGCCTCGAAACGTGCATGCTCCCGATGCAGGTACTCCTCCAGCACCTGCAGTTCGCGTACACTCGGTTGTCGAGACAAACAATGGAGATACAGCAGTCGCAGTCGCGCGGGTGTGTCCGCCTCTCCGTTGTTTAAGAGGTGCCGCGCCAGTCCCTGCGCCAGCTCAATTAATGCGGGATCATTTGCCATTGTCAGCGATTGCAGCGGCGTGTTCGAACGCGCGCGGCGAGTACAGACCGTGCTGAAGTCCGGCGCGTCGAAGGTTGTCAACAGTGGATAGGGCGCGCTGCGATAGAACATCGTGTACATCGTCCGCCGATACCGATCAGGGCCGGTACTCGTCGGCCAGTTCTTCTTGTTCTGCGTGAATGCATAGATCCCTTCGGGCTGAGGTGGATAGACACTCGGCCCGCCAACGTCGCGTGTGAACAACCCGCTGGCGACCAGTGCCTGATCGCGTACTGCCTCCGCCTCCATCCGAAAGCGCGACTGACGTCCCAGCAGCAGATTGCGAGGATCGCGTTCCAGCATTTCCGGTGTGACCTCGCTGGCCTGTCGGTACGTGGCAGATGTGACGATGAGCCGATGCAGACGCTTCAGCGACCAACCCTGCTCCATGAACTCGGCAGCCAGCCAGTTGAGCAATTCAGGATGCGTCGGCAGCGATCCCTGCAACCCGAGATCGTTTTCTGTCTCGACCAGTCCTTTGCCAAAGTACTGCCCCCAAATGCGGTTCACGATCACCCGGGCCGTCAGCGGGTTGTGGCGCGAGACGAGCCACTGTGCGAGGTCGAGACGATTTTGGATCTCGGTATTTCCAGTGGTGTCGAACGCCTGTGGGATCCCGGGAGAGAGCGGCCCCCGCTCAGTGTCGGGATTGAGAAAATCACCCCGCTTGAGAAGGTGCGTCAGCGGCGGTTCGGCCATTTCACGCAGAATCAATTGATCAACCGAGCTGCCATCGCCGGGGAACTTCGTTTGCAATTCGTTCAGGTGCTGCCGCATCTGAGCCAGTCGCTCGGAAGTCGAGGACTCGGACCGTGGCGCGGGCGAAGCGGAACTCACATCGAACGCAAACCGACCGATGAGATAGTTCTCGTTCAGGTCATGCCGCAGGGTCACACTGAGCGGCTGTCCGTTGAGCTTGACCGGCTTTGCCAGCACGAAGATGGCTTCGTGCGGAGCGTTCATCTTGTGGCCCGCTTTGGATTGCTGGCCGTCCACATTGATCGCCCAGCCGGTCCGGGCGTTTCCATCGATTGCCGCCGCGACTGGATAACCTGGCTGCGCGTGATCTGACCACGCCTGTGCAAGGGGAATCGAGTCCTCGCCGAGGCGCACATGCAGTCCAGTCAGAACGAAGTTACCGTTGCCGGCACGACCAGGCCCCTGTTTGGGCAATGACGGATCAGTTAGCACGCGCAAACGGATGGCAGTGATCGTTGCGGGAACCTGCGAGTCAGTGGCGGATGCAGCGAGGTCGATCTCATAAGCCTCATTGGCCGTCACTCCCGAACCGACCAGCAGCGAACCGTCCTCAAGTAGTTTCAGGGGAACATTGCTTTCCGTAACGAATCGTTCCGGCTGGGGCGTTTGCCATTGCCAATCCTGGATGGACAGATTGGACTCGTCTTTCGACTTCTCCAGACGCTTGTATTCCGTTTGCAGCCGCGTGTACTCCGCCAGCGCTGATCGTTGTTCGTCGGTCCAACCGAAGAGTTCCCCTTCGCGCACGGGGACTGTGGGGCCGGTGTTGTTGGAGTCGACTGTCCGATTCAAACAGGAGTAGAGACGGTAATACTCTTCCTGCAAAATCGGATCGTATTTGTGTGTGTGACACTGGGCGCAGCCAACGGTCAGTCCCAGCCAGACGGCGCCGGTCGTGTTCACCCGGTCGATCATCGCCTCATGCCGATACTGGTCTGGTTTCACCCCCCCTTCCTGATTGATCATCGTATTGCGATGAAACGCAGTTGCGACCAGCTGTCGCTGCGAGGGATCAGGCAGCAGATCGCCTGCCAGTTGCTCAATGGTGAACTGATCAAACGGCATGTCTTCGTTGAGTGCCCAGATGACCCAGTCGCGGTAGGGCCACATCACGCGCGGTCCATCGATCGTATAGCCGTGCGAGTCGGCATACCGTGCCTGATCGAGCCAATGCCGTCCCCAGCGTTCCCCGTAATGCGGGCTCGCCAGGAGCTGGTCGACCAGATGCTCATACGCATCCGGCGCGCTGTCGTCGAAGTACCGGGTTGCTTCAACCGGTGTCGGAATCAACCCGGTCAGGTCCTGATGGACGCGCCGCACCAACGTCGTCGGAGACGCCTCGGCGGATGGCTCCAGTCCCTCCTGGCGCAAGCGATCCAGCACAAATGCATCGATCTCGTTTCGGCACCACGAATCGTCCTTGGTGGCGGGAATCTCTGGACGGACCACCGGCTGAAACGCCCAGTGCTCTGTGTACACTGCACCTGCATTGACCCAGCGCTGCAGGAGTTCACGCTGCCGTTCGGTCAATGGCTTGTTGGCCGAGGCCGGAGGCATTTGCAGATCGGGATCGGTCGTCATGATTCGTTCAATCAGTGGACTCTCCGCCGCCTTGCCGGGGACAATCGCACCAAACTCGACCGCCGCCGCGCGCACATCGAGCCGCAAATCTGCCTCGCGTGTTTCCTCATCGACTCCGTGACACTGATAGCAGTGGTTCGACAGAATCGGACGGATGTCGCGTTCGAAGTCGACCGTCGTCGTGGCCGGTGGAGACGCTGTGGCCGTTGCTGCTTCTCCCGCCGCGTGAACATTGCCCCTCCCAATCAGAGCGAGCAGGGCGACGACGAAAATGAGATCAGGAAGGCGGGAACTCAGCATGGCAGATCGTCGGTGAGAACTTACGAGGAAGGACGTCAAATAGCGGCGGAGTGTCAACACTCAGCAGACGGTGGGGAGGGATTTCAAATCGATGTGTGTCTGATCCTCGGCAAGGCAGACATTCCGAAAATGCTTCCGCGCCTGTGTGATGTTCACAGGATTGTTGTCGGTCCGGGTTGGATCCATATGCACCAGTACCAGTTGCCCGGCGCCAACACGCTGCGCAAGTTGCGTTACCATACTGACGCAACTGTGCCCAGTGCGCTGGGCCAATTCAATCTGCTCATCAGAAAAGTAACATTCATGCACCAGCAACTGCGCGCCCTGAATGAAGTCGTCGTAGCTGCCATCGACGGTCGTGTCCGTCACGTACGCCAGGGATAGGGTCTTGCTGCCGCGATGCCATTCCAGGCGAAATGCATTTGAGCCACCGGGATGACTCACGAGCGGGTGATGCGTGACACTCAAGTCCGGTCCGACGTCAATCTGCGTGGTCTCCTCCAACGGGAGAAACAACAGGTTTTCTGGCAGTAGCGGAAACACCGGTTCGGCAAACAGGTGATTGCGAACTGCGTCCAAGACCGCCTGCCGCGCGAAGAGTCGCGCCTGTTTGAGCCGACCATCGAGCAACGGCACAAGCAGATAAGTCAACCCACAGATGTGATCAAGATGCGCATGCGACAGGCAGATCGTCAGTTCGTCGGTCTGGAGTAGACCCGGGATCCGAAACGCGGCCGTTCCGGCATCGAACACCAGCCCCACTTCCGGCACCATCAGGCAAGCCGTATGGCGACGTTCGTTCGGGTGATAGCCACCAGTTCCAAGGAAGTGCAGTTTCATTCAGGAGGGATCGTCACAGGCTTGTCGTGGGAGTGGTGCGGGCGGGGGCGCGACTTGATCGGTCGAATTCATCGCTGCTCCTGGGCCGGAGAAATACGAAGTCGGAAGTTGTACGTGTCGAGTTCCAGCACCCCCTGTTGATAGTCAAAGTTCATCCGATGAAATCCCCCCTGATCAGATGGCCGCTTCCAGTTCAGCAGGGGGTTCCCCGTCTGCTTATCCAGGCAGACGACACGCAGATCGCGGTAGTACACCCGGTCCAGATGGATCGGTTGATCGCCCAAGAATACGAGTGCCGGAGTGGACTCGAAGTCAGACGTCAACAGCGTCAACGATGTGGTGGGATGCTGGTTCTTGGGCTTCTGTTGGTTCTGCTGCTGCTCTTTGCCTTTCTGGTTCTGCTCTTTGCCTTCCAGGGGCGGTTGGTCACCGGAACTTTCACTTTCCGACATCGACTCTGCTTCGCCGATCTTGCCGGTCTCCTGAGACCACAGCAAACCCCCTGTGCGGGAAAACCCAAAGATCGTTCCCCCAGCCCGAATCGAAGGGATGTTGACATAAATGGAGTGTTGCGAGCCATGCTCCACAACAGCGAAGATCCGCGTGGCGTCTGCCAGCAGTGTCACACGCCGCTTGGCAGTCATGATGGATTCCGGAATTGCTCCCAGTTCGGTCAACGTCCCAGATTCGACATTCAGCAGCACCATGTCCCCGGTTCCGCGCAGAATGCCCACGTGATCCTGATCGACACGCACCATCAGGTCGGCGTCTACAAACGTTTGTTCCCATCGTTGTTCAAACGTCCCTGATTCCCGGGCGACAAACTTCCATTGCCGAGGCGAGGACTCAGCCACCTGTTCGAACGACACCGTCTGGCCCGGTCGAATCTGATAGACCTGCTGCAAGTCGCCCAGGGGCGACTTCTCCTCTGACAGCGGCGACCCATCGAGTGGGTGACGCAATCGTGTTTGCCCACTTCGAGCAAACGTGATCAACTGATCGTCCTGCTGCAGCACGTTGCTGGCATTCAGATAATCACTGTCAGTCCACAAGATGTCCCCAGTCAGGGCATCGACCGCAGTCAATTTCCGCAGTTGCAGCAGGATGACGAAGTCGCCGGCGCCGACCAGATACCCATTCTGTCCAGAGGCTCTGGTGCCACTTGTCGCCAGGAATGAACTGGGACTGGACATCGTCAGTTGTCGCGGTCGCCCCGGAGCACGCAGGCGTCGCGCCGACTCCTCGCGGACGTCGGGCACGAATGTCCACAGAATCTCACGATCAGAAATCCCCAAAGCATGAACCACGCCCCGATGGAGCAGATAGGCGACTGAGCCGGAAACCTCGTAACCAACGGTCGCCTGATGTTGCTGCTCGGGAATCAGGCGGAGCGGGACCGACCACCAGAGTCCGCCGCTCAAGTAGTCGTCCACCTTCAGTCGGTTCGCTTGAGCATCGAAGGAGAGCCGTCGCTGCGTCATCACCCCCTGGTCAGTCGGCGAATCCGTTGTCGCCTCCATCGTGACCTGGATTCCGCGGCGCGGACGTCCGGCGAGTCGATCAACCTGGAGTGGATGGGATTTCCACACTGTTTCCCAGTGCTGCGCCGGCGTCCCGAGTCGCGATCGCAGTTGTTGAACCATCGTCGTCAGGAACTCCCGCTGAGACTGACCGCGAATCTGCTGCGGCAGATCGCTTCGCGTGAGCGCGTATTGCCAGCAGCCCAGCGCCTCGCGGAAGTGACCACGATCAGCGAACATCTCCGCCATCTCGGTAATCGCGGTCAGGCGCTGTTCCGGTTGTCCGCGAACTGTCACCCGGCGAAACTGAATCGCGGCCCGGGACAACTGATCCCGATCCCGATCCTCCCGCGCTAGTTGCAGCAACAACTGGTTCCCGGCGGGATGGAAACTCAGCGCCAACGCCACTCGCTCCCGCAACTTCTGCTCCTGTGGATCGAGACCGGCGATCAACTGTTTCGCACGCGCATCGAACTCGCGCTGCTGAGTCTCGTCGAGCTTGGCGGCGAGCTGTTCGAGTTGTCGACCGACCCAGACATCCAGCCGAGTTTCACGAGTTTCCTCAGTGAACATCGGCGGCTCTGGGAGAAGCAGCAATTGCAGGAACTGCGCGACAGCGGCATCCAGTTCGCCGCGTCTCAGTGCCTGCTGCGCCTGAAGCCTCAGCAACGTTCCTTCCTGATCCACTGACGCCAGTCGTTCCAGCCGGGCGATCCAGTTCGCGGCCTCTGCGACATCTTCGGACTGGGCGCACAGCGATGTCAGCAGATCCCATTCAATTCGCGACGCCAGTTCTCGATCAGTCACCGGCCACTGATCGCGTCGCATGGCGGGCACGAGGTCGAGTCGCTCCAGCGCCCCCCGCCGATTGTTGGCGAGTAGCTGCATCTGAACTTCGTGCAACACGCGATAAGGATCGTCCATCGCCAACTGGCTCCAGCGGCGCATTTCGGCATCGCGGGCGGGGAAACAGTTCAGTTGACTCGGTGAGACCGAGAACAGCAGCCCCTCGTGCGTCGACAGGTTGCCGAGTGTGGTCGGCAGATGGTTCGCGATTGTTTGCGTCCCCGACTCCTTGCCCGTTTCCAGATCGACATGTAGCAGTGTTCGTTCGCCAAGCGGCAACAGGTAAGTCTTCCCCAGCGCGATGCCAATTCCCGTTGGCATGCCAGAGTCGGAAGGATACGACAATTGCCACTTGACCGCGTGCGATTCCAGGTCGATCGCCTGCATCTCGGTCTTACCCACCAGTAGCACGCGGTTCTCGTACAGACCGGCGACATACAAATGGTTCTCCTTCGGGACCCGCCATTGCTGCAAGCCACTGAAGTCGATGCAGATCAGCATCGGTTGAGTCGAGCCAAACTCGTCCGGAAGCTCCGCCGGCGACAGTAGGATTCGATTGCCCGCCAAGATCGGCTGTGTACGGAACCAGCGCTGGTTGAGCGGCTGAATCGAGTGCGCGCCCATGCCTCCCCGGAACCGGCGACGCCCATCCCCTTCTTCCTTCTCCGTATAACGGTAGACCCACTCCAATTGATGCGTGTACTCATTCACCGCCACCAGCCAGCCACATGTGGTGGGGCAAAGAATCAAGCCTCGGGCGACTACCGGCTGACACAGCCACATGCGGCGAATCGGATCTTCCCGCAATGGTCGGCCTGAGGTCGCCAGATTCTGTGACCACAACACCAGACCTGATTGTGGCTCCAGGCCGATCAGAGACAACTCCGAGTCCCGCTCGCCGATCACGAGCAGTTCCCCTTGATGTTCCACGGGGGGGCCGAAGAAGTAGTACCCCGCCAACGACCGCGTAAACAGCGGCTCCAGTTCGGGGCCGCCGACAGTCCACAACCTGCGGCCAGTCTGCGAGTCACGACAGACGAGTTCGTTCACCGACCAACTCTCATCCCGCTGTTGAGGATTCCCTCGCCAGTACTGATTGTAAGTCAACGTGGCGAGTGGATCTTGAGCCTCGACACTGTACAGTCGACCGTCGATCACGGACATGCGACTGGTCACCTGATCGCGGAACAGCACGGTGCTCAGAGGATGCTGATCGACTTGCAATCCATTGTAAGGGACGACGTTAAGGTCTTCGTCGAAGTTCCATTCCGGTCCCGGAGTGGGCGCCAGGCGGGATTCAAAATCTTCCTCGACCAGTTCCTGCCAGACGGTCTGGCCCGTGGCGACGTCCCGCGCACGCAGACCGGCAAGATCGCGTGTGATCAAGAGATTCTCCGCGAAGACAGGTTCCGCCTGAGGCAACGCCGCACGCTGCTGATCATCCATGTCACGCGACAACAATCGATATTGCTCCTGCACGCTGTACCGGGCCATGCGCGACTCGGTCCAGTTTGCCAGCAGCAACGGATCACTGAGACTGATCGGAGCGTTCGAGGTTCGGGCTGGCGCGGGCACCGGTTGTGCCTCAAACCAATCGGCCGGACTTAATGAACGTTCCGCTCCCAGGATTTGCTGCCAACCCAAGACACGTGCCAGCCGTTCTTCTGCCGTGGTTCGCTCACCGAGTCGATCCAGTGCGAGCGCGGCGATCACTGCCCAGCGCTGCTCGCCAGTCTCCTCCACCAGTTCTTCCGCCAAATCGATCACCGGGGCATGATCACCCCGCAGTCCCCACCGCGCGACCAGCAGTTCCCCAGCACGATGTCCGGCATTGAGGTACCGAAATCTTCGTCGAACCTCGATCAGCAAGGCCTCTCGCTGTTCCTGGATCGCCTGCTCCAGTAACTGATCTGCCATCGCGCCGTAGCGATTGACGTAACTTCGCCGACCTGCCTCGGGCATGTCGCGCAGACGGCGCTCCACCGCTTTGCGGATCGATTCCCATTCCCCCTCGGGCGTCAGGACCAGGGAATCGGCGGGACGATCAAGCAGGTACTGCAGAATCTCCACGACATCCTGCCAACGCTCTTGTTCGATCAACCGATCTGCTTGCAACAAGCGACGTGCGTTCTCAGGATTCTGAGGAGTACGGACATCGAACTTGTCCCGTCCCGCCCGGTCCGCGAATTCATCTTCCGCATCGGCGGTTTCGTCATCGACCCCACGAATCTGTCGGTCAATTTGCTGGAACAACTTCCCGACAGGGTTTTTCGGTCCCTTAGCCTGCTCGGCCTGTTCTGCCTGTTGCTGCGCCTGTCCAACCGCGCATACAAACAGCATCCAGCCACACATCAGCAACCAGAATCCTGGCAACACTCGCGGTCGTCTCATGGAAAGTCCCCAAATCATGTCCCCCTGATCATACCGGGTGAGGAGTCCCGAGTCGAAGTCCAACCGACCGGCGGTGGGGTTTGGTACGTGGATTCGATGAACGGTGGTGCCTGGCAGTTAGCGGGACTTGAGC
>JAGQQB010000409.1 GCA_020426425.1 Planctomycetaceae bacterium
CTAAGACCTTGGCCAGAGCTTCGGACTGGAGTGCTTTCACAAAGCCCTGAAACGTGGTGGTATTCCCTGTCAGCCCGAACAACATTTCCGATGCAGACAGGGCGCTGGTGGCGACACTGGGTGCTGGTACTGTTCCCGGCGAAAGTGCCGTCGGTCCGGCGAGTGCAGCCAGCCCGCCAATGGAATTCCCAACAAAGTAGTTGTCGCCACCAATCACAAAGTTAAAACCAAGTTCACGAAGTTTGGAACGCTGGACTTCCATCACCTTCACATGCAGTTGCACCTGACTGGTACCAGCGACTTCCAATTGATTGTGGACCTTGGCAACAAAGCTCTCGGCAACTTCAATGATTCGTGGAATGTGAGTCGGATCAGTGACCCAGCCACGCAGCACGACCGCGTCGCGAAAGCCGAAGACTTCAATCGCGGAACCGGGGAAGAGTTTGGTGAGGTAGGCTTCCAGTTCGCGAGTGTCCTGTTCAACCAGGATTTCGAGCGTGCGGACACCATCTTCCTCGTCGATCAGTTTCACACTGGTCACCCCAGGAGACTCCGCGCGAATTCGCAGTTGATGCCCAGAGATCGCGGTAATCGTCACGATGTCCGGATTGTGGCCATCGACTACCTTGATCCGGAGCGGCAACTCGACGACCTGGGACTCGAGATCGACCAACGTCAGCGAGGTATGAGGCGCGACGATTTGCCGGATGGATTCACCAGGACGCACCCCTTCAACAACAGGTGCGGTACTCCGTGGCAATCTGGGAGCTGGTGGCCCTTGCGCTCCGGCGGGCAGAACGGAAGCGAATACAACCGCTGCAATGGTCCACTGGACAATGGCGCGGCGGAGTGGTTGTGTTTGATTCGGCATCCATGCACCTCAAGAATGACAATCCCGGGCGATGGAACCATCGCGACGGGCGGTTGTCGATGTGGTCGGAGAGTCGGATTCCGGCGGGGACGCTTCAGCCTGTGTCCGGCTGAAGTCGTCCCGCCGAAGCCGGCAATCCGTTACTTCTGGTTCCCTTTCTCCTGGCCGGGAACCGTGTCTACTTGGGCGATGCGGCACTCCAGTCAAGCGTGAATCCGCCGCATCGCGATTCACGTCGTTCGTATTGTCAGGGGGACTCGTTAGGTATCGCCTAGCGGGAACCACCGAACATTGATTTCAAGCCGTCGGATAGAGAGAACCCTGTGTTGGGCTTCTCGACCGCAAACACTTGAGCCTGAGGGCTGTTTCCGTTGTAGACTTGGACGGTCCAAGTCTCCTGACCACCTGCCACACGATTCAGTCCCGGCTGCTGCATCGACTGCATTATGGGACTTGGTTGTGGGAGATGCGGCTGCGGTACTTGTCCTGGTGGCGCAACTGGGGCGACCCCCTGAGTTGCACCTCCGAGGAAGTCACTGGGGCTGGCCGGTGGGCCAGTTGCTGTTTCTGGGTGAGCGGGCGCCTCAGGTTCGGCTGAGGTTTCGGCGGCCAACATTTCTTCCGGAGCGACCTGATCGTACAGTGGCCGATCTTCGTAAATGCCGACTGTCCCTTCGAGTTCTTCGAGCAGTTCGTCGTCGATCTCGCCAACCTGAACCAGTTCATCATCCATCCGGTGTCGCCAGGAAAGACTCAAACTCCCCTTGGTCTGGGCGAGCAACACATAGTTGACCTGTTCGGGAGTCAGCAGGAGTGACACACTTTTGGCTTTCTTTGCATCACCACTGGCATCGGCGGCTCGGGACGCGGTCTGATCGTCGGTCGCGAAGACCTCCACGTATTCGAGCAGCGTTTTTGTCTTGGTCACTGTGGCACGACCGCTGCGCGCCTTGTAGACGACCAGCACATCCACCCGGTCGCCAGGTCGCAACATCCCGCTATTCGTGTGCACATCGGTGACAGAAATGGTCGAGACGCGCCAGCCCTTCGGGATCTGCGAAGACGCGCCTCGTACTCCCGGCTCGGTCAGTTTCGACAGGCTGACAATGTCTCCTGGCATCATCGGAATCAATGCACTCCGTTCCTTGAATTGCTCTTCGTTCACTACAGGATCCTTGGGCAGCGAGGCCACCGGGGTATCCCGGAATGTCACATTGGTTTCAGTCAGTGGGGCACCCGCTTCAATCTCTTCGAGGGCGACCAGCACTTTGGCAGTTTCTACCTTGGGCTGAGGCTTGCTCGACTGCATTGCCTGGAAACCAAACAACGCCATCAATCCGCAACCACCAGCCACAACAAACGAAATCAGTGTCTTGGGTTTCATGATCAACTCCAGCGGGGGAAGAACCCACGCGCTGGCAATGGCACCGAGGAGACTCGGCAGAGTCTGAATCGGCTGGCCTTGCAGCGCTGCTTCAATTTATACGGGTTGTAACGGTTGAAATGGTCGTTCTGATTGCCCAAGCAAGGGGGCCTGGGGTGCCTTGTTGACCCAGATTGACCAGCTTACGTGCGAGCGACCCAGCAACCGGGAGAGTGGACAACACCCGGCTGCTGAGTCCTCGAGTCTTGCTGTGTGACTAGATGTAGAGTCCGGCACACGTGAAGTAGATGATCGCTCCGACACAGATCGGAATCCCGTAGGGGAGCAGATACATGCGTGGCTTGCGTTCTTTGGCGATCGCGGCCAACTTCTCAGGGTTGCGGATGTTGGTCCATTCGCCCCAGATGAGCAGGAACTGCCCATAATGCTTCTGCCATTCGCCTTTCCACAGGACCATGGCGATGGCCATGAGCGCACCGACGATGACGGTAGCGACGAAGATGTTCCAGGTCATGACGACGCCCAGCCAGGCACCAATGCCGGCCATCAGTTTCACGTCGCCCATGCCCATGCCACCGACCATGCGGAGAGGCAGCAGGGTGAGGATGCCGACAATCGTGCCGACAAACGCCATCAGAAAGCCATCCCAGCCCCAACCACCGTTCACGGTGTTGTAGGCGATCCCGGAGAGGATCATTGGGAAGGTGAGCCAATTCGGAACGCGGAGTTCCTTGCCGTCGATGTAAGCCGCCCAAATGAGCAGAACGGTCACCAACTTAACGGGGAGGTTGGCGAAGAAAGCTGCATCCATATCCATGATTACCGGCCTTTCGGAGCTGGGAGTTGAGTGGGGGACTAACGACCGCCAAGCCCGGACACAGGCATGCTGAGCAGCATCCAGACCATCGCGAAGATGGGGAGGATCTGCACCAGGGAGATCGCGTCAAAGTCAATCCAAAGGGGAAACATTGGTCTGTTCCTGCACGTGCCTGAACACGATTTGCGAGAACCAGGAAGTTGTTGCTGTCCGCCGTTGCGAGTGGGAAACCGCCCGGAATGAGGTCATGCTCATCCGGGCGGCCTGCCGTACTCGCGAGCGAATCAGGCTGG
>JAGQQB010000410.1 GCA_020426425.1 Planctomycetaceae bacterium
TTGTGCGAATGTTGCTGATGTATGCGGCGATCCGTTGTCGGTTATCGGCATCGAGACGCTTTAGGTCATGCTGATCAAGCGCCTCCTGATGCAGATAGCGATGTGCATGCGCCGCGGGATACTCTGGTTCGAGTCCATACTTCACCGTGAGCGGCAGGAACGTTTTCAGGTCGAGCGTGGTGCCACGCAGTTGTCCCAGTACGGTTTTCTGTCGCGACTCCATTCGGGCGATCCGGTCGGCATTGTCGGCCCGGGGGAGTTCGAGTGTCTCGCTCAGGAGCCGCAGCCGGTCATCGTCGCGGCATTCAATCTTGGCGAGGCCGGCCAGTGTGCTCAGGCCGAGTCGATTCCCCAGCGTTTCGGCATCACGCGGCTGATCAAATTCTTTGTAGCCAGCAGGATTGATGTCCCCTCCGCAGCCCTGCCAGAACAATGCGATTGGTGCGCCCGGTTGATGTTGCTCAATTACGCGCGACGAAAACCCGGTGATGTCCGCCGTGTTGCCACCGCTGGGAACCCCCTGAATCGGATGGCACGCGAAGTTGTACAGCACCGCCAATGTGCCGCCGGTCACGCGGTCGATTCTCACGATGCCAATCTCGGGATCGATCGGCCCGACCGCTGTTGTTTCGGCATCGGCGGGGAGCGAATACGCATGCCGCACATCGGTCTGTTGCCCGTTGGCCAACACCAGTCGGCGGTTCTCCTGAATGCCATCTTCGTGCCCGATGCCGCAGCCAATCGTGACCGGCACCATGTCCGCCTGCGCCTGTCGTACGGCGTCAATCGTCAACTCCGCCAGATCCCGCCGGACCACGCCGTGACAATGACTCGCATTGATCAGGACATGCTGAGGATCGATGTTGAATTGCTGCTCAATCGCCGCGCGAACCGTGGGCAGATACTCATTGCTGATCCGCCCAATCTCCCCAATCGCGACCGCGTCCACACCCATCAGCACCAACGTGGTGGCGTTGTTCTTGAGCACAATCACCCGCAGGAAGAGCGGATCGTTCACCGGCCCGGCTTCGTAATCGGTAACATCCACCTTGGCCGCCCCAGCCAGCAATTCGGCGTGAATGGTTTGCGTGGCGAACAGCATCCATCCGGCGACCAGCAGTGCACCCAGGACCGACCGCACGATCCCCACTTGCCGCCTGTGTGGTGTCCGTGGACAGGTCGTTTGTGTGCGAGTGAAAAGATGCATCGCAGCTCCAGGAAGGGTTGAAGTGGGTGAATCGGAAAGAGAACACAGGACTCAAAAGACGAGCCTACTCCCCAACTCCCTCCAACGCCAACTGAAAGCCCAGTCGCAGCAAATGTCCGCCCGACCCAGTCTCGCTACTTTCGTACCCGACGCTGCCAGCGTCGCCCCTCGGATGCCGCAACCATCGGTTCAGAGCGGTTGGGGGCCGCAGGCGTCTGAAGATACATCCTGCGCAGGCAGTTCAACCTGAAGCGGTCACATGTCATTGAACCGAGAGGTCCGGCAGACCTACCCGTGGGGCGCGCGTCCGATGCTGGTGGCGTCGGTTACGGGCAGGGAATTGTCTGGTGGTCACGTGCGGCCGTTGACTCAATCGGTCTTCCGACTGCGATCGTGCTGCGAGTCTGATATTCTGGAGGTGGTCCGATGATCGATCCCTCTTCACACAGCTTGCCCCATGACTCGTCTGCAACTCCTGATCGCCAATGCCCTGCACTACTGGCGGACGAATCTAGCTGTGCTGCTCGGGGTCGCTGCCGCGACAGCTGTGATCGGCGGGGCGCTGATCGTCGGCGATTCCGTCCGGGCGAGTCTGCGGCAGATGTCGCTCGATCGGCTCGGGCAGATTGATCACCTCGTGACCGGTCCACGCTTCTTCCAGGAAGAACTGGCGACCTCACTCCAAGCCGATCACGCCGACACCACCTGGGCACCGGCAATCGTGATGCAGGGGACACTGGAATTCGGCGAGTCAAGGGACTCCGCCGTCAGGGCCGGGCACTTGCAGGTGTATGGGGTCGATGAGCGCGCCTGGGATCTGCTCGATCATCACGATCTCAACCCGCCGCAGCCCGGTGAGTTGGTGATCAATCGTCGCGTGGCAGATCAGTTGCAACTCAGCGTCGGCGCGACGGTGACGCTGATCGTCGAAATCCCGGCATCGATTCCGCGTGATGCACTGCTGGGCGACCGCGAAGAAATCGTCACCGCACTCGATCTCACCGTCACCGGCATCGCCGAAGATGCCACCGGCCTGTCGCGACTCGGCTTCAACCCCACGCAGCAATTGCCGCTGAACGTCTTCCTCTCCCTCGATGAACTTCAGGAGCAGACCGGACTGGCGGAAGTGACTGCGTCCAAACGCAATCCCGTCGCGAAGCCAGCACGGATCAACACGCTGTTGATTGCCGATCAAGGTCGACTCGATCCCACGCGCGCCACCGAACTGACGCAGCAGCTCAGCGAGCACCTCGAATTGGCCGACCTCGCCCTCAAACTGCAGCCGCACTCCGACCTGCATTATCTGTCGCTCGAAAGCGAACAGATGCTGCTGGAACGTAATCTCGCCGAAACCGCCCAGCAACTCGCCGCTGAGCACGACATCCCCTGCTCGCCGATTCTGGTGTATCTCCTCAACGAGATGTGGAACGTCAACGATCCCGACAAGTATTCGATGTACTCCGTCGTCGCTGGTGTCGACCTCGCCACGCTCCCGGAGTTCGACTTCCGTTCCTCTGCCGTCGTCTCCGAACTCCGTGAAGGAGAAGCCATGGTCAACACCTGGCTGGCGGAAGATCTCGACGTTGTGGTCGGTGACCGCATCGGGGTCAAGTACCACACCGTCGGCGATCGCGGCCAACTTCCGGAAGAGTCGCAGGAGTTCGAAATCGCCGCCATCGTACAAC
This sequence comes from Planctomycetaceae bacterium, assembly GCA_020426425.1. Classification (GTDB taxonomy): domain Bacteria; phylum Planctomycetota; class Planctomycetia; order Planctomycetales; family Planctomycetaceae; genus JACKHO01. The sequence goes on from JAGQQB010000410.1 coordinate 2,893, forward strand.
TCGTCGGCACCGCCGATGATCGCGGCTTCACTCCCGATGTCCCTGGCATCACCGACGCCGAAACCTACTCCGACTGGCGCGAACCGTTCCCGCTCCAGCGCGACCGCATCACCGATCGCGACGACAAATACCTCGAGGAGTTCCGCACGACCCCGAAAGTTTTCGTCGGTCTGGAGACCGCCCAACAACTGTGGCGCAGCCGTTATGGCGAACTCACCTCGCTTCGCTTCACACCGGCTGCGACGGAAAGCCTGAGTCAACTCTCCGACCGTTACGAGCAACTGCTTCTGGACCACATCACGCCAGACATCTCCGGATTGCTGGTGCAGCCGATCAAGCATCAGGGCTTGCTCGCCGCCCAAGGGACGACCGACTTCACCGGTCTGTTCATCGGTTTCAGCTTCTTCCTGATCCTCTCCGCCACGCTGCTCGTCGGGCTGTTGTTTC
>JAGQQB010000411.1 GCA_020426425.1 Planctomycetaceae bacterium
ACGTAACGGAGAGTCGACCGAGGATGTCCTGCATCGCGCCGACCTGGGGCTGTATACGGCCAAGAACATGGGCCGCAATTGTGTCTGGTTTGGTGAGTCTGCCACGGAGATGGTCGCGGAAAGTGGTGAGTTCGTTTTGAACTCTTAGTCCGCCGCCTCGGTGAGGGCGATTGGCTACGGAATCCCGTCTTGAGTTCGCTGCAGCGACTCTGTGGGCGTGCGCGACGGCCAACGGGAATTGGCCGGGTTGATCACTTCCAGATGATCGCTTCAATCGGAGCCAACTTCAGGTTTGAAAACCAATGGCGTAAACGCGACACTCGGACCGATTAATTCCCATTCGGATCGCAAATGTCATCGCCTTGAGTGCTGCAGCCGGGTATCTCGTTGACTGTCCCTCCCCCTCATCCCAACGAAGCATCGCCCCGGGCATTGGGCCGCCGCTGGATCATCATTTGGGGGATCCTGTGCCTGATTGCAATCGCTTGCGAACGACCACGCTGGGAGGATGCTCAGCGGCGGGCGGAGGCGCTAAGCGGCTGGCTCTGTTCCCGCAGCCCTGACTGTCTGCCGATCCTCTTCTGGCTGCTGCTGGCACCGCTGATCGCACTGTTCCCCACCCTCCGAAATCGTTCGAATCGTGGACAGGGACTCCGACGCTGGTGCGGAGACTCTGCCTCCACAGCAGAATGGGATCTTGGGACTGTTGCGGCCTCCGTTCTACTCGCGATGCTGGCCTGGTGGGCAACGGTTCGGGTGGGGGATCAATTGGCAGGACTCCCACCCGCCTATCACGATGAGTACAGCTATCTGTTTCAGGCGGAGACGTTTCGCGCCGGTCGCACGTGGTTTCCAGTCGCAACGCAGCAGCCGCAGTTGTTCGACCAGATTCATGTCCTCAACGAACCCGACATCGATCCGCCGAACGGTCGGTTTTCCAGTCGCTACTTTCCTGGAACCGGATTGTGGATGCTGATTTTCGGTCGGGCCGATGACCCAGTCAGCGGGCATCAGTTGGCTCAGGTGCTTGTGGTGTTGGGCGTTTTCTGGATGGGTCGCGAGCTTGCGACCAACGGCGTCGCACTGCTAGCGGGTGTGTTGACGGCGGTCTCCCCTGGCCTGCTGCTGTTCAGTAATCTGGTGCTCGCGCATCATCCTACGCTGGTGGGCCTGATGCTCTTCTTCTGGATGCTGCTCCGGGGGCGGCGGACCGGGAGTTTGCCGAGTTATGCCCTCGCCGGCACGGGACTCGCGTTCGCGATGATCTGCCGGCCCATGACCGCCGCTGGTTGCAGTCTGCCAGCGGGGTTGGTCTTCGGCGTCTGGTGGTTGACCGGAAACGAGATCACCCGGCAATGGATGGGACCGCCACAGCTTCAGTCGGATGCGGCTGAGACCACAGTCACAGCCTCGTCGTTCGCCCATCGCACGATGTACGCGGCGGCTCTCGGCGGGCCGCTCGTGGTTGGCTTGGTCGGAATGTTACTCTTCCAGCAGTCGATCACGGGATCGGTCAAGGTCTCGCCCTATCAGCTCTACACTGACCGTTACACACCGCGTCATGTGTATGGGTTTTACAATGTTCAGCGCGGCGAGCAGCGACTCGGTTCTCAGGTGCTGGATCACTACGACCGCTGGGCAGAAAACCTCGATGCCGGACTTGCCGTGCGGAACATCGCGACGCGCGGTGTGAACAGTGCCCGTTGGACGCTTGGAACCATTCCGGTCCTCGCGGCGCTGCTGGTGTGGATGGCTGCGGGGTGGCCGATGCTCTTACGTCCTGGCGGTTGGGGGATCGTCGGCACGGCGATCATTAGTCTGCATGTCGTTCATATCCCCTATTGGTTTAGCGGAATCATGGGGTGGCACTACGTGTTCGAGTCGGCACCACTGTTGCTGCTACTGGTCGCTCAGGCGGTGAAGATGACGGTTCAGGCGACCGGACAGCGATTGTGGATCGGTGGACTGCTGGCGTTGTCGGTCGCTGTGAATTTGTGGACGCTGCCCCCCATCTGGCCCGGTCGTGTTGACGTTGGCATCGCGGAACTCCGGTTCCCTCGTGAACAATACGCTGCGTTTCGCCAAACCATCGACCAGGCACGACGGGGGCGCACCGCGCTTGTGCTCGTCCGCATCGATCCTGCTGATCGCAGTATGGACTACGTGACGAATCCCGCGGACTTGCAGGGACCGGTCCTCGTGGGACGCTGGCGGGACGAATCGCTGGACGATATTCGCGCGGCTTTCCCTGATCGGCTGCTGTTGACCTACGATGCGGCGACCAGGGAATGGAATCGCGTCGATGAGGGGCTGTGACGTATCATCCGGTCTCGCCGCAACCCGGAGGAATCCGAATTGAATTACTCGCTGCTGCTCCCCTGTGAAATCCATGTTGGCTGGGGAGAGCGTGCGCGACTACCGCGACTGGTCGCCGAACGGACGCAGCGTGTCTTCTTGATAACCGGAGGACGCAGCCTGGCGGAGTGTGGCGTTCGGGATGCAATCATCACCACGCTGCAGGGGGAGGACATCGAGGTGATTGGCTGCTGCTCGACGGGAGCGGAGCCGACAGTCGAAGAAGTGGACGCCGTCAGCGCAGCTCTGATCGAGCAGCATGCGACTGCGCAAGATGCGATCCTGGCGATTGGTGGCGGTTCGGTCCTCGATCTCGCGAAAGCCGTCTCTGCCATGGTGACCAACGCCCAGGGCCGCAGTGTGCGCGAGTTTCTCGAAGGCGTCGGGACCGGCGCTGAATTGACGCACTCACCGGTTCCAGTCATCGCCGTCCCGACCACGGCCGGAACTGGTACGGAGGTCACCAAGAACGCGGTGATTTCCGTTGCCGACCCCGCCTGCAAGAAAAGTCTTCGCGCTCAGTCCATGCTTCCCGTCGCGGTCGTGGTGGATCCCGAACTGACCGTCAGTTGTCCCCCTTCAGTGACGGCGGCCTCGGGTATGGATGCGATCACGCAACTCATTGAAAGTTTCCTGTCGCGGCGGGCGACGGCATTCACGCGCATGCTCTGCCTGGAAGGATTGCCGGGAACAGTTTCGGCATTACGGTCAGCATTCGTTGATGGGGACAACCGGCATGCCCGCGAGGTCATGTCCCACGCCGCCCTGCTCTCCGGCATGGCCCTGGCCAACTCAGGACTGGGTTTTGCGCATGGAGTCGCAGCAGCGCTTGGAGCGATCAGTCATGTGCCACATGGACTGGCGTGCGCGGTGCTCTTGCCGATGGCCCTGCACGTGAATCGTGCTGCCTGTCACGATCAGTTTTCACTTCTGGCCTACGCACTCGTTCCCGAACGGAGCTG
>JAGQQB010000412.1 GCA_020426425.1 Planctomycetaceae bacterium
AGGCCGCCCGCACGAGTGCGTTCGCCACTTCGCCAGCCGTAAGTCCGCCGACCGCATGACACTCAATGCCGAACACCAGTCCCTCGCCCCGGACATGCGAGATCAGGCCGGTCTCTTTGAGTTGGTCGAGACCTTCCAAAAATCGCGGCGTCAGGCTGCGAGTCCGTTCGAGAATCTTCGACGACTCGAACTCATCCAGCGTCGCGAGGACGGCGGCGCAGCCGAGAGGATTCGCGCTCCAGGTATCTGACGCTTCGCCGTACTTCAGGCTTTGCATCACCGCGGTCGAACCCGCCGTCGCGCTGACCGGGACGCCGTTCCCCAATCCTTTGCCAAGGCAGACGAAGTCCGGTTCGATGCCATACGCTTCGAACGCATACATCTCCCCTGTCCGCCCGAAGTTCGCCTGCACTTCGTCGAGGATGAAGACGATGTCGTGCTCGCGACACCAGCGCTGCAGCAGTTGCAGATACGCGTGCGGAGGATGAAAACTGCCGCCGCCACCAAGGTAAGGTTCCGTGATCAGACAGTTTAGTTGTTGGCCATGCTGCTGCCAGAGGGCCTCCAACTCGGCGGCGTACGGCGCGGGATCGAATGCTGTGTCGGCATTTCGCCAGTCGTCACACTCGTCCATCGGAAATCTGATGAACTTCACGCGAGGATCGCGATCTGGGCTCTGTTCCGATCCGGTGACTGCGCCGGCAAGGCCCTTCTTGCCATGAAAGCCGTGCCGCGTCGCCACAATCAGCGGGCGATCAGGATCACGATGGAGGCACGCCCACAGCGCCTTTTGCACCGCCTCGGAACCCGAGGCGGCCCACATCACCTGTTGCAGATTCTTGCCCAGCGGTGACCGCTGCAAACTGGCAAGCAAGCGCTGCGTCGCCTGTGACTCCACTTCGGTCAACGCGTTGTAGGCCGTCAACGGGACCGCCTGGAAGTAATCCTCTCCCGCTTTGCGCGCGGCGGTCGCGGGCGATTGTCCCCAGCCCATGTACTGCAACAGACGGCTGGTCCAGCGGACCGGATTGTGCCCCAGGTTCGCCACGAGCACGCCAGAACTGTAGTCGTACAGTCGACGTCCTTCCGGAGTCCAGTGGAACACACCTGCCGAGCGCGCGAAGACCGCCTGCGACGGAGTGTATGTTCGCATGGAAGCCGGTTCGCTACCCGCGATGCTCTCTCTCGCCGCGTTCGAACGATCTTCACCAGGAAACGAAATCGCAGGCATGTTGACTCCGGCCGACAAACAAAGATTGCAAGACTGAGAGACTACTGCCGTCGGGCGCTCAGACCGACCCGGTAGTTCATGTACTGACGCAGGACCGCGTCGAGAGGTTCGCTGGTGGCAATCGTGCGATAGTCGATGACATTCCGAGCACAGCGTCGACGCGTCTCGTCCAGAAACTCCTGCATCGCCGCCTGATATCCGTCCCGCAACGAACGAGGATCGCAAACAAGATCCCCCGTCGCTTCCAGTCCGACGAACTTGGTCGTGCCGGAATACTCGAAGTTGAGTTCCTGATCGTCGAGCACATGGAAGATGAGGACATCGTGCCCGCGCTGCCGCAACAATCGCAATCCCTTGAAGAGGGAGTCTCGCGGCGCGAACAGATCGGAGATCAGCACGACCATCCCTTTCTGCGACTTCTCGTCGGCGACGGTTCGCAGGATTCCATACATATCGGTTTTGCGCACCTGCTCCTGCTGAGCGAGCACGGAGAGGATCGTTCCCAGATGCGTTTGCCGACTGCGTGACGGCGCGAGTCCACGAATGGCGTCATCGAACGCGACGAGACTGACCGCATCCTGCTGACGCAATAACAGGTACGTCAGCGCTGCGGCGAGTGAACAGGCATAATCGTATTTCGTCGTTGAGCCGGACCCGAACTGCATCGACTCGCTGACATCGGCCAGGATCGTGGTCCGCAGGTTCGTTTCTTCTTCGTACTGTTTGACGTAGTACTTGTCGGTTTTCGACCACGCCTTCCAGTCGATGCGGCGCACGTCATCGCCAGGGACATACTCGCGATGCTGCACGAACTCGATTGATTGACCGAAGTACGGACTGCGGTGTTGCCCCGAGAGAAACCCTTCGACCACATTCCGCGCCTGGATCTCCAGGCGGCTGATGCGTGAGATCGCTTCGGGGGAGAGATACTTGTCGACGTGCGGCGCCATGAACCGGCCATTCCAGTGCCCCAACCGGCAGGAATTGCCGAACCGATCAGGGCGACCTCAATTGTGGCTGAAATTGGGACGAGCCACTGGAGCACGACCCAAGGGAGACTTCATATAAGTCTGACAACAGCCCGAACAGAGATCAAACGCGAATTCCTTGGGACCCGTCTCGGGGATCGTGAATTCCGCCGTCGAGTCCAGCAGCGACAACTCGGCTGCGATCTGCTGAAGATGGTCTTCTTCCAGATCGGCATCCGTCAGATGTTCAGGATCGGTCGCCGCAGCCACTTCGACCTTCACAGTATACCGTTCGTCGCGAATTCGTTTGCCACACAGATCGCACGAATAGTGGATCATAAGGGGTCAACCTCGTGAGTTTCCTGAAACAAATAGGCCACGCCAGATCAGGACGCGATGGCGTACCGTCTTGACGAGGGCGACCAGACAACTTGAAAGGGAGTCAGGCCAGCGAAATGAACAACAGGGGGAAATCGTTTCCGATAAGAGGTGCGGCGACTTGCCTCCTCACCGCCATCGCCAGCCGAACGATGTGTCCTGATGATCGCTGGCGACGTCAGGGATTTGAACAAATCGAAACGCTGTGGAAAAGGGTTCGCGAACGCATTTCTGCGAGTTGAGAAACTTGTCCGCAACAGTTGAATTGGCGCTTGCATTGCAATCCATCTTGACCTCCACGCCCGTTCTTTCGTACGGAACGCCGCGCTGGTCGCACTGTGGGGCGACAACACAAAAGGAGACGCGGGATGTGGCAGTTCGTTGGTGACAAACTCAAGTACTACTCCGCGGTCGGCGCCGTATTCGCCCTCACCATGGGGGTGCGTTATCTCACCTACTGGCAACCCGAACCGGTCGATCCGACACGACAGGGCGTACTGCTCGATCTGCCTGAATCAGAGTCCGCTGCGGTCGCGACACGTGAGACAACACACACCACCTGGCAGGTTCCATTCGTCACCTTGCGCGGACAAGATCCCGTCACTGGAGAGTTCACCGCTGCCGCCAGCAACGTGACATTCGGCGTCAGCGAAGTACGACTCCCGGCGTATCGCACGCGCGGCCGGTTGCCCCTCGTCGACGAGACGACTGACGACATCGATCAACGAGTCCAGCGTGC
>JAGQQB010000413.1 GCA_020426425.1 Planctomycetaceae bacterium
ATTGTGCATACCGGCTGGACGCCTGGAGCAACTCACGCAACTGGGGGATTACATCGTCCTGACGGCGACCCAGTGCCATGGCGGCGCGATCGCGCACTGTGGGTGACCAATTGGCCAGTCGCGCCAGCAATTCCTCGGTGGAGAGCGAATCGTAGAAGGTGTTGCGATCTCGGTTCGACCAGCCGCGTCCATCTTCTACAAGACTCTCGGCGGTCGGACGATCCACGGGATCGGCGACGCTTGGCTTGCGGCCAGTGAGATGAGTCTTGCGGAGTGCCTGACTGTAACCGAGCAGATAAGCTCCGGTGCAGTCCCAGCCATCATACACTTCGCGATGATCGCGCGGCGGCCCCTGATACCCAAACGTTCCATCCCAGCGCCGGGCCAGATCGTAGTGCCAGCCAAACTCCTGCATCCAGGCACCAGAGGCATGCGGACCGGCCCGGACCACGCCGGGGAGCGCCCACAGAATGTTGAAGAAGTTGCCGGTATGCCCGGTGTCCCGCTCGGAACCATGCGAGGCGACGGCGGTGTGCGAGAAGTAGTTGGTCGCTTCCGCATCGCCCAGCTGATCAAACAGCACGGCGGCCATTTCGTTCTTGCCGTTGTCGCAGTGGGTCTGAATCCAGGGGTGATGGTCGCCATACGGAATGGCTCCCTTGCCAACGTAGAACCGTAGGAACCGGGCACTCTTATCGATCGCCGCATCGAGTCCGGGGACATTGACACCTGCTTCCCGTGCGAGCACGAGTGAGTACGTCAGCGGGATGCCCGGCGCGTTCATCATGCCGTAACCACGCAGGCGCGTCTCCCCAGGCGCGACAAACTGATGCCCCCAGGAGCCGACGCCGCTTTGGCCATCGACGATCATCTTCGTCATACGCTTCAGGCCGCTCTCGACGTAGGTTCGATCTCCAGTGGCAAGTACATACTCGGCCAGAAACATGTTGACATACCCGTATTGCCAGGTGCGTACGCCGGTCGATTGATCGTATTCCGAGAGCAGCCGCGCCTGTTCGTGGATCAACTCCTGGTATTGCGCGTCCCCGCTGGAGAGCAGCGCAAGCGCGTTGAGCGCTCGGGCGATGATGTGCCCATCGGTGGGTGATTGCTTCAACTTCGTGGCAATCGCACGAAATCCCCGGTCGAGAATTCGCCGCGACTTAGGACAATCGAACGGCGTTGTTACGCTGTAGCTCCCTAGAACGGGGAGTTGGAGAGAGAGCGTACGTGTGGTTCCATCACGCTGAATCAGTAGCGGTAACTTGCCCCCATTCGCTTCCCGCTCCGCCAGGGTGATGGCTCGACCGAACTGAATCCGGGCATCGTCGTCAAATGGCTTCGTTCCAACTCCCAGAATGACGTCACCGACCTGAATCACCCCGTCGGCGGGCGAACCTTGGTCCACCTGCGTCACTGAGATCTGCCGCGCATCGGTCGTCACCATCTTCTCAGATCGAATCCAGCCCCGCAGACCGGTCGGACCAAGCGTAATATCGGGTGGCGCGTTCTTGTCGGCACCAAAGGCGCTGGCGTCCATCGTCGCGCAAGCCAGCAGCAGGCAACTCAGTGCAACCAGCGGCAAGAGTGGGAAACGTGTCAAGCGGATGCTCCGGTCAGATTCTTGTTGAGACATCATACTGGCGGGCGAGGATTCCTGGTGGATGAGGACGACAGTCGGCACGGACTGTCACCGAAGCCACGATTCTTGCCGATTGATCGCCCCGAAGCGAGCCTGCCCCGAGACGTGAACGTCCGACGAAGTGTTGGGTGCCGCAGCGGGAGACGAACATCCACACTTGGGCGCTTCCCCTAACGCGGATCGCCCTCGCCATCCGGCCAGCAGGATTCTGAGAAAATCCCAAACAGGCTGTAACCTTCCTTCCATGCATCTCCACTAATCCCTTTGAGCAGGCTGCTCGGTCGCACGAGACGTGCTGGTGGCTGCTCACAACGCACTCATGGAGAAATGAAAATGGTGAACAGAAATTGGATCACAACTGCCGTTGTCGCCCTGATGCTCGCGGCCCCTTCCGTCGAGGTATCGGCGCAGGGGCCAGGTGGAGGACGCGGTGGCAAGCCGAGCTTCGACCGGCTGCTGGAGGCGTTCGATACCGATCAAGACGATGCCTTGTCAGAGAAGGAAGTTCCCGAACGCGTATGGAAACGACTCTCGCAGGCAGATGCCGACGGGAATGGCGCTGTGACTCGCGCAGAGTTTGATGGCTACCGGCCGGGGGACCAGCCGTAGTCATTGGCTGTGCTAAAACTCGCTCTGCGTTGCCAATCCCCTGGACGGTATCGTTTCCAGGGGATTGATGCGTTGGTTGGTCCGGGAAACAGCTTCACTCCGTTATCCTCACCGGGAGCGAGGACGAACACATTGGCGGCAACATGGACATGGATGATACCCGAGACATCGCCGCAGCATTGGCTGGCGACGAATTGGCGTATCGACGATTGGTGGAACGGTACCAGAATGTGATTGGCGTACAGATGCATCGATTCAGCCGGAACTTTGCTGTACGCGATGAATTGACACATGACGTCTTCGTCGAAGCATACCTTAGCCTCCGGACGTACAAGCAATCTGCTCCGTTCCTGCATTGGCTACGCAAGATTGCAGTTCGCGTAGGGTATCGCTATTGGACACGGACCCAGGGGAACGGCAATGAGATTGCGTTGTCAGGGCATGACTGGCAACAGCTTCAAGGGGATCAGCCAGTTCCTGGTGACGTCTCCGAAGCCGCCGAGCTTGTCCATGCACTCTTGGCCAGGTTGCCGCCCCCCGACCGTCTGGTGCTTACGTTGATCTATCTGGATGGATGCACAATGGCCGAAGCTGCTGATCGCGCTGGCTGGACCGTTTCCAGTACGAAGGTCAAGGCATTTCGAGCGCGAAATCGACTGCGACAACTGTTGGAAGAAGACCAACCATGAAACAAGATCCACTGGAAAGATTTGACCAGATGGCGGCATGCGCTTCGGGCGAGGCTGCACCTTCAACGGCGGTTGTGGACCGTGTTCTGGATACGTTGCACCAACGGTCGCGAATTCGTGCCATCCGCGAATCGAAGTACGCGTTGTTTGGCTATGGTTCAGTCATCGCAGCATGCGCCGCGTTGATCCTGTTTATGATGAGCACTGGCAACGATCCACTCGTCGCGCTGGCCAGTCCCTTTCTCATGGAGTTGCCATGACGGAGAATGCAAACAACGCCGTGCCGCTTTCATCGGCAGGCAATCTCACAACACCAGCGATTTGGTTGGCCCTGGTATTCGCATGTGGAGCAATTGTTGGTGGCGTGGGGGGCAA
>JAGQQB010000414.1 GCA_020426425.1 Planctomycetaceae bacterium
CGTTGATCAGCGCCCGGCAGACCGCCACGCGCTGTCGTTCGCCGCCGGAGAGTTGTGCCGGACGATGCGTGAGCCGGGCGGCGAGGCCGACTCGGTCCAGCAGCGATTTCGCGCGCTGTTCGGCACTCGCACTCACTCCGCCAGCGGCGAGCGCGGGAATGAGCACATTCTCCAGCACCGTGAGCTGCGGCAGCAGATGATGATCCTGGAAGACAAAGCCGATTTGCGAACTTCGGAACTGTGCCTGCTGTACTTCGCTCAGCGTGAGCGGCTGTTGCCCATCGAGCGTGACGGTTCCAGAGGTGGGTGTATCGAGCAAGCCGATGACGTACAGCAGTGTACTCTTCCCCGATCCTGACGGCCCCACAATTGAGACCGCTTCGCCGCCACGCAATTTCAAATCGACTCCGCGCAGAATCGAAAGTTCCCCTGTCGCGGCGGGAAAGGTCTTGACCAGACGCGCGACTTCAAGTTCATGCTGTGATGTGTCATTCATCAGTTCGCATCGGCTGGTATGGGTGGCGGGTTGTCGCCCCGAGGTGGTGCACCTGGTGGCTCACCGGCCGCTGGTGGAGGCTCAGGCGGTCGTTGCCCATCGGGCCGACGCCCCCCAAACGGAGGCCGGTCCCCATCGCGTTCACCATCGCGATCAAACCGGCCGCCGCCGTTGCGATCCCCTGGTCGACCAGGGCCACCCAAGAATGGCGGACGTCCTCCATTCGGAGGCGGACCACCACCCCCCGGCGGACCGCTGCGGCCACGCTTCAACCGATCACGCCATTCTTCGGGCACGAGCGTCTGCATGTCTTCTACCATCTGCTGGCGAATGGGGGTGGCCTCCTCGACCACCAGCAATTCCAGTTCATCGTAAAAGTCGACTGGCGAAAGAGAGAGCAATTCGTCCTGCTTATCAACCGGCAAACCCGCCAAACGCTGTTCCAGCAATTCCGGATTCGGCTGCGGTCGACTGTCACGAATGTGATAGCCTAACGATCCCACCACCAGATAGTACCATGCGTTTCGGCCAAAGCCGGGATGCCCTTCCTGCCCAGACCGGGCCAGCACTTCCTTGACCCGCGATTCGCTCACCTGCGCCAGCACCTCTTCCAGTTCCGGCGGCGTTAACGTCGAGACCGCGCGCTGGTCGATGCCGGCCCGGGCAGCGTCCCGCAAATAGCGCATGAGCTTCACATAGCGGGGGAGTCCCTCCAGCGAGTCCAGCGTTGTCCGCTGTTCGTCCGAAAGCCGACTCCGCACCTTTGCTTCCATTGTTTCCATCATTTGTTGCATGGACTCCATGCCAATCAGCGGGAAGCGGAATGGCATGTCACGTTCGCGGTTCTCTTCAAGAATCCGGCGAATCACTTCCATACGTCGCACGGGGTCTGCGGTCTGCTGCAACTCCTCGCGCTGATACGGTTCCAACGTTCGCACCCAGTCGTGATAGGTGTCGAGCGTCGACGTAAGCACCTTGTTTCCGCGCGCATCGAGATCAAGCAATCCATGCAGTTCTCGCATAGACTGCTGCTCGGCAGGGGACAGCGCATTGAACGCCTCCTGATTCCGCGTCAGCCGATTCCGACCGAGTTCGGACAGGTTCTGCATCGACTCGTAGTTTTGACGTCGGTACTGCTCCAGCGCGGAATTTCCCTGCACCAGCAACGGTGCAAGCGCCGCTCCGATGAGCACCGAGGCCAACAGCCACCAACGAACACTAGCGCGACTCACGACCCGCCTCCTTTCGCATCTCCTCCAGCAGGCCAGCCTCCCGGCTAAGTCGATCCAGGAAGTCGTGTGAGCCAATCTCGCTGTAGACGTCGACTTGTTGAATCAAGGGGTAATCGTTCAGCAATTGATCATCCACGACCGGAACCGCGAACTGGGTCGTGTAGTAGCCAGCGGCCCCTGCAATCACCATGGCCAGCGTCCACAAAGACAATACTCCGAACCGCTTCGCCTGTTGGAACCACCGCTGCTGCGACAACGCCGGCTTGAACCGGTCGAGCCGGATCGATGCTACCGTTCGCTCGGTGAATTCCACGCTCGCTTTGGGCGTGTCGAGCATGTCGAGCAGTTCGTATGTCCGCGCGAGCTGCTCGACATCCGTCCGAGCGACATTGCTCTGAGCCAGGACCGACTCGACCCGGCGCGTAGTCTGCTCGTCCAACTCGCCATCCAAGTAGGCGACGAGATTGTCACGATCGTCAGCGGTGAGTCGGGTTAGCTTGTCCATGAGTCCACAGTGGGCAGTTCACAGATCTCGTGTCTGCGAATTACCAGAATTCAACCTACGTAGCCTTCGAGCACCTGTCGCAGATTTTCGCGAGCCCTCGACAACAGTGATTTGACCGCCTGCGGTGACAGGTCCATCGCGGCGCCAATGTCCGCGTAACTCATCCCCTCAAACCGATGCAGCAACACCGCCATGCGTTGCCGATCACTCAATGTCTCCAGTGCCGCATGCACCCGTTCCTGCAATTCCTGTTTGTCCAGTTGTCGAACCGGCATCATGGCCGATTTCTCCGCGACGTTCGCTTCATCCGGTTTGGTGCTGACCGGTCCTGACTCATCGCTGCCAAACTGCGTTTCCTTGCGCTTTCCTTTCGATCGCCGAGAATTGTTCGCCAAGTTGTGAGCGATCTGAAACACCCAGGTGGAGAACTTGGCCATCGGCTCGTAACCCGCCCGGGCGCGATAAATCCTCAGGAACACCTCCTGTGCCAAATCCTCCGCCAGCGTAGGATCGCGAAACATATTGGTGAACAGCCCAACCAACCGGTCCTGATAGGTCAGCACGAGCTGTGCGAACGACTTCTCATCCCCTTCCTTCACGCGCAGCATCAACTGTACATCCGGATCACGCAGATACGGATTCGCGCCAACGACGGGATTCGAACTACTCACCACGAATATAACCGAGCCATGTCTTCCACACTGCTGGCGGCGGCCAGCAATGTGAGCCAATCTCTGGTCCTACAGAGTGAAACCCTCAATCGCGACGAGGGTTCCGCTCCAATTCGATCATTGCGAGTTCGCATGCTACCGACTCCGCCGCGTCGAGACCAGTTGAGTCGAGCAGCAGTCAAATGCCAGAGACAAAGTCCGAAGGAACTGAGGATCAGGGAAGCACCGTCCCTTGGCAAATTTTCAATGCCTCAACGAGGGCCACTGGCCCCATGAACGCTCAACGACCAACAAAGTTTGACACACCCGATCACATGAACGTATCTTGATGAAGAATGCGCCCGCGTGCCGATGAACGTTCTTGAGCGTGTCGATCCAT
>JAGQQB010000415.1 GCA_020426425.1 Planctomycetaceae bacterium
GTGCCGAGGATCTCGCCATGGTCCGCAGTTTTCCCGATGGGACTCGGTACATTCAGTTCTGTCGGCATGTAACGGATGCGAGCGGCGCGGCGGCCGCGCCTGTGATTGTTTCGCTCATGGAAGTGCCGAGCGGACCGCCGCAGGTGAGTGTCTTTGGCGGGACAGGTTCACTGCGATGAATCGCGAAGATCCTGCGCCGCTGCCGTCCCCCACGCACCGGAACTGGGTGTGGCGCACGATTCAGATCCTCCTGCAGAACGTCTTCACGTTCTGGCTTGGCTACCGGGCGCGCGGGATCGAGAAGCTGCCGCCCGGCGGGGCGCTGCTGCTGGTCAATCATCAGAGCTTTCTTGATCCGTTGCTGGTCGGTCTGCCGTTGACTCGGCCGGTCAGCTATCTCGCGCGAGACAACCTCTTCCGCATCCCAGTGGTCGGCTGGATCCTGCGGAACACCTATGTGATGCCGATCAAGCGCGAGTCGGCGGGGACGGAGAGCATTCGCGAATCGGTCCGGCGGCTTGAGCATGGCTATTATGTCGGTCTGTTTCCCGAAGGGACGCGAACTCGGGACGGACACCTCGGTGAGTTCAAACCGGGGTTCTTGATCATCGCCCGACGAGCCAATGTGCCCATCATCCCGGTCGGCATTGCTGGAGCGTTTCGCGCGCTGCCGCGTGGCGCATGGTGGATGCGACCGGTGCCGGTGCGAGTCGTGTTTGGTGATCCGCTGAGCGAGGTTGAGGTCCAGCAGCTCGTCGAAGCCGGCAAGGAAACTCTGGTGAAGACGATTCAGCAGCGGATCGCCAGCTGCCTCGACGAAGCGAATTCCTGGCTCAACGAAGGCTGAGTTGGCCGCTGTGCTGCGCGCGTAGCACTCACTCCGCCTGTTGGGATCGAGTGGTCCCAATCACAAAAACGTGAAAGGCCCCACGTTCGAAGGTTGGCTCCGCATCGATGGGCCCCATACGGCCAGTGATCAGATGTGTGATGCCAGTCCGGCGATGTAGTTCCCGCAATTCCGCGGCCGTGCAGCGATTGTCCGCGAACGTCAGGTCATGCCAGTCGCTGATTACGCGCAGGCGATCATTCCAGAGCATCAGGCTGGCGGCATCTTGCGGACAGTCTTTGTAGTTCACGTATTCTGGTCGTTGAGCGTACCACTTGCAGGCCCAACGTTCGTTAGCGGCATAGCAAACGGCATCACTAGGAGACTGTGTCCTCACCCAGTCGAGAGTTGCGATCCAGTCGGCGAGCTTCTCGGGAGACATTCGGCTCGGGTTGCGATCAGGCCCCGGCAGCCAGGCGGAGCACCCCAATGACAAGAGGCAACCGCCATGAATCAACAGGCGTCGCCACGATTCGGGTTGATTCGGCCAGCGACGCTCGATCTGCCACTGTGCGTACCGTACCACTTCGAAGGCCACCGCCATCGGGATCAGCAAGTCCGCCAGGCGGAACGGATAGAACTTGAGCAGCTTTGCCCGCAACATCGCATTCGGGAGTCGATCCCAAGGACGCGGTCCCCACGCGATGACAATGCCCGCGACGGCGACGAACGTGGAGCAGAGCACGAACATCTCCCAGCGACGCTCTGTACTGCTGGAGCCGTGTGCGAGTCGCAGCAGTCCCCAGAGGGCCAGCAGTAGGCCCATGTATCTCCAATTACTGGCCGGGAAAGTCAGGGGATCCAGATGATGGGACAGGCGATGCCCCACCATCAGGTAGTCCGCCTGGGCCCCTTGGATCGGGTCCGCCTTCACGAGCATCTGCAACGCGGGCATCAGTCCGATGACCGATGTTGCCAGGAACAATCCGGTGGCAGCTGTCAGTATCCCCAGAGGGGGACAATTCAGTCTGCGCTGAGAGGCTTCCCAAAGCAGCATTCCTGTGCTGCAGAGCGCTCCCCAGAGGCCAACCAGAGGGTGAAAGCTGACGGCCAGTCCGTAGGCGACCGCAGCGCGGCGCCAGTGTCCATCAAATAGCGAACCGAGTCCCCAGAACAGGCAGCCGTACGACAGTACCTTCGATTCAATTCCACCAACGAGCCATTCGCCAGACCAGGTTCCACTGGACTGCAGCAACAGCAGAATCGCAAGTGGAGCCAGCGCTTCGGTGAGCGGCGGTGCAGCGGTGCCAGCGGTAGTAACATCGCGGCGCCGCAAGCTGCAGCAAAGTCGCCACCAGCCCGCAGCGACAACGGCACAGCCGATCAACCGACCCCAAATCGCCGCTTGTTCAAAGGACAGCCACGCCGTCAGGCTTCCCACAGTCGCATAGAAGAACAAGTGAGGATTCGCCGATTCCAGAAAAAGATCGTCGCGAATCCAGGCGGGATCCCAATAGTGCCGCGCTTTGGACAGGTAGTGCGTTTCGTTGGTCGCCGGGATGGGCACTCGGGCCAACGACCAGCACCATAGCACAGCGGTGATCAGTAACCAGCCAGCCCAAGGCGACCGCATCCAGGACGGGTGCCGTGAGTTGGACATCGCCGGTGCAGATGCAACAGAGCCAGACGCGGCGAGGTCAGGCATGCCGGGCTACTTCCCCTTCCGCTTGGGAGCAGCGGCCTTCTTCTTTGCGGGGGCCTTTTTCTTTGCAGACGACTGCTTGGCCGACTTGCTGGCAGCCTTCGCCTTGCCAGCGGCGTCAGCTTTGCCCTGCGCCTTCTTGGCGGCCTTTTTCCCTGGTTTCTTGCCGTCATCGTCGCCGAAGATCTTCTGCCAGTTCTCCCAGAATTCGGGGCTCGCTCCGGTTCGTACGATGGGGCCACTCATGACTGCTACTCCTCTGGGGTGATCTCAGTGAGAACAAAATCTAATGCGAACGATCCTGGGGGGCGATTGAATCGCACATTCTCCCGCACCAGGGATCAGTTGTCGATGGAAACAACCGGCGAGGCGGCCTCACCACTCGGTCTCCCGATTCGTGTTAGGCGGACATGTCACCAGTTTCGTTGTCGTTGATCTGCCCAATTCACTGCGTGGGCAGATCGTGGAACAGGGCGTGTTGTCTCCAGATGGGACGCGGTTGTCAAGAAGTCTCGCCAGGAGGGCAGGATTCGAGATCATTTGGCTTGGATTCCGGTGAGGGAGAGGCAGGATTCGCCTGCAGTCGATCCTCGATCCAGGACTCGTCGACAAATCGTCGCAATGCCCAGCGCAGCGCATGCTCGAGCTGTTCGGCGCTCTTGGTGCGATCTTCATCGGTCAATTTCTCGGGCCAGTGAAATCCTGCATGACTCACACCGATGCTCCACTGTTCCTTGTCCG
>JAGQQB010000416.1 GCA_020426425.1 Planctomycetaceae bacterium
GCCGGGGTGATCTACTTCAACAACATCGGCTATCTGAACATGTGCGGGCACGGCACGATGGGGGTCGCCGTCGCGCTCGCACATCAGGGGAAGTTGGCGCCTGGTCGGCATCTGTTGGAAACACCGGTCGGGACCGTTGGTTTCGAACTACAGGGAAGCGGGAAGGTGACGATTGAAAACGTCCCTTCGTACCGGCACGCTGCGGATGTTCCGGTTGACGTTCCAGGACACGGGACGGTGCATGGCGATATCGCGTGGGGGGGCAACTGGTTCTTTCTGATCAATGACCATGGACTGACCATCGACCTGGCTCATGTCGACGAACTGACCCTATTCACGGTCCGTGTTCGTGAGGCGCTCGAAGCCCAGAACATCACTGGCGCAGATGGGGGCGAAATCGATCACATCGAACTGTTCGGACCACCACGATCAGCCAAGAACCACAGCCGCAACTTCGTGCTCTGCCCAGGGGCCGCGTACGATCGGTCCCCTTGCGGAACCGGGACAAGCGCGAAACTCGCCTGCCTGGTCGCCGCCGGGAAACTGCAACCAGGAGAAGTCTGGCGTCAGGAGAGTGTGGTCGGCAGCCTGTTCGAAGGGACCATCCAGCGACAAGGCAACGAACTGATCCCGCGACTCACCGGAACTGCGTACGTCAACGGCGAGGCGAGGCTGCTCATCGATCCCCACGATCCCTTTCGGTTTGGTATCCGACCGGAATAAACGAACACGACCGCTCCCTCCTCATCCTCGCGTCTCCAATGTCGCTGCCAATTTGCAGAGCAGCCATGCGAGAGAAAGCGGGACGACTGCGGGAGCCGTGTCCTCCCCGTTCCGCTCCACAGGAACGGGGAGAATGGTTCGCCGGGGAAGGGGCCCAGGTTGGTTGCAGCGGCGAAGTCGGATTGCCGAGAGGACAACCCGAGCGTCGATTTTGAGGTGAGGTTGAATGCCACGAGCTCGTCTTCGCCATCTCCGTTGAGGTCACCGGCAAGGGAGCACGTGGGACTGTTTTGTAGTCTTGGCTTGTGACCGCCAGTAGCGCATAAACATGCCCGGCGGGAAAGGCACAAGGGCATCCTTGCCGAATTCATGCCGTCCCTGGCAATCCGAGTGTGGGGCTCGTGAGTGAATCGAACTTGTGCGTTTCGCCGCCGGGCATGCGGAATGTGGAAGTCTGCGAAACAGTGTCCAGTCGCATCCATGCAATTGGTGGGGCATTCTTGCCCCCCTGGACTCCGTTCCGGAATTCTGTGTTTCTGATATCCAGATGCATGATCAACCACTGAGTTCCTTGAACAGGGAACCAAACTCGGGCATGTCTTCACGCAGCTGTGTCAGCCAGGCGTGTGGGTTCCAGACCTCAATACAGATCACCGCGCCAACGATCATGACGTCCTGGTTGCGATCGACGTCCAGAAACTCCCGGAATCCTTCGGGAATAAGCAGACGCGAACGATTGGCCAGCTTGACCGAAGTGGACCGAGTGGAGAGGAGCCGACCGAGCCGCTGAACTTCACTCCATCTTTGTTCCATGCGGCCGGTGCGAATCTTTTCCTTGATGAGGGAGACCCCGTCATCAAGCCGTTGCTGCCAGTCGGCAGCTTTCCACAGGCTGAGGCAACCGTGCCGTTCCTTCGCCACGATTGTCTCGCCCGATTCATCTGTCACCGCAGCAGCGAAGTCGGGTGGCAGAGAGAGGCGGAAGCGGTCATCGAGCGTTCGTTTGTGCTCACCAGTGATGAAATTGGTGGAGGACATGGAACGCGGTCAGGTGCGGAAGAGGAGAACGAGCTGGTAATGGTCGGCGAAGCCAGACCTTACCGGGCACCCCCAATGTATTGGGTTAAAAACCCACATGCAACCATGTTTTGAAAGAGCTTGTGGGCTGAATCCCCACCAATGGGTCGGATGATAGCCGCAGCCCGATGACGGTCAATCCGGTTCTACAGATTTTCGGGGTTTTTCGGGAAACAGCGGTGAAACCCCTGCGAACCGTGCAGTCGACACAGCGCAGGACGAAGTGGCGACTGGGCCGGTTTTTCCGGATGAGACGTTTGAGTTTGGGCACGTATCCCACTGTGATGGTGCATGCCCAGCTGTGACTGGGTGGCACAACTGTTCCAGCGGGCGTTGTTTTTTCGAAACGTGGGTCTGAATCGATGCCTCTCCTTGACTCTCTCCAATCCCGCTCCATCGTTGCAGGAGACGTTCCGAACTCCACTTCGGAACCGAACCTTCGGTGGGGAACTCAGGTGCCAACGGGAAACTCTGAACGCATCACGCGTGTGCTCGAACTCCTGACAGAAGGATTGACTCCTTATGTCGAGGCGAAGCTGCGCCTGATCTACAAGGAGAACTGGCACCGCGTGGTGAAAGACAGTTTCCGCGATGACCGCAGTCGCGGCGCGTTGAAGACGATCGATTGGGATGCCCATACGCTGCTGACCGTGATGTGGGACCAGTGGAACTCCGTGTTCCGGCACGATTTAGGGCATTACGAACGGAGTCTGGTGAGCGAGTTGCGGGAGTTCCGTAATCGTTGGGCGCATCAGCACCAATTCGATTTCGACGACGCCTACCGCATCACGGACAGCATCCGTCGACTGTTGCAAGCGGTGAACGCGGCGAATCTGCCAGCGATTCAGCAGGAAAAGGAGCAGTTGCTCGAATCCCACGTGGCCGAGGCGGTGAACTCACAGGTGCAGCGCACCGCTCACGACCGCAACAAATGGGGACTGATCGCGATCTACGCGGTTTGCTGCGGGCTGATCATTACGAACATGGTCTTCGACAGCGTGGACGACTTCACGCCCGGCACGTTCGCACTGATTTCTTTCGTGCTCGTGTTGTTCGTGTACTTGATCTATCAGCAGTTCAAATTGGAACCGCCATTGCTGTTTGGACCGCGCGAATGCCATCGGTGCCATCGCATTGTGTACCGCAAAAGTTGCCCATATTGTGAAGGATGACTTTTGCCCGGGCGATCAGCGGCTGCGCCATGCATTGTCCCTTGCTGACGTTCCTTCCGTGGGCAAAACCTGATATCAAACTCACTCCGTCCCAATGTCGTGGCCACGGCATTGGAGAATTTTTGAATGGAGTGAGAGTTTGATGGTCCCGTCGCTGCGATTGATTTTCGCAATTCACAATCACCAACCGGTCGGGAATTTTGATGGGGTGTTCGCCCAGGCGTATCGAGACGCCTACGAGCCGTTCCTGGATGTGCTCGCCGATTACCCTGAGATTCCCATCACGCTGCACAACT
>JAGQQB010000417.1 GCA_020426425.1 Planctomycetaceae bacterium
CCCTTCGGGTGATGTGTTCCCCAAGTGGGGACACATCGAGACAATGCGAGCCGCATGCCAAAGCCGGCCCACGTGACGCAAGTGTCGAATTCAATGACAGTTGCAGCGCAATTCATGCAATCGGCAGAATCCGCCGCTGTCCCAAACTCGCGAATTGTGTCACATTTGTGATGACACCTTGCTGCGGCCGCTCGATCCCCTTCTGGAAACCTGTGTTGGCGATTTGGGCCAAGTTGTGTCTATTAGTCGCTTGTCCATTTTGCAGCGGAGTATGCGTTGAAATCTTTGGATCAGAAACTGGCTGCCATTCATGCCGACCCGCAAGGGTGCCGTGAGTTCATTATTGCTGACGCCAAAGACGCAGACATGGCGTTCGGTATCGGAGCGCCAGGTAAGTCCCCCGAACGGCACGACGCGGAAGTTCGGCAGCGAACTCTGGCGGAGTATCGGGAACAGATTCGGCAGGTCGTTCGACAACAAGTGGTCGACATTGTGCTGATGTCGGCCAGCACGAGCGAGCAACTCGTACTCCGCGAGCGGCTGTTCGACAACTCCCCGGTCACACCAGCCGTTCGGGCGAACGACACGACCGACATCTTCGCCTTTCGCGGCAGTGTGATTCCCCAGTCGGCATCGCGTCCATTCCGCACGGCGACCATTGATCATGCCCAGTGCGGACACCTCGACTGCACGCCAGAGGAACGAGCGGGCGGCGTTGATCTTGGCCTCTATTCGCTCACGTTCAACAACGATTGTGAACTCGATCTGGAAACGATCACCGCCTACAAGGAGTTCCGCGAAGAGGCCGAACGCAAAGGGTTTCGGCATTTCATGGAAGTGTTCAATCCGAATCTCCCCGGAGCAGTTCCACCGGATGTTTTGCCGCACTTCATTAACGACGTGATCGCACGCACGCTGGCGGGTGTTCCCAGTTCGGGCCGTCCCGTCTTTCTGAAGATCCCCTATCCAGGGCCAGCGGCGCTCGAGGAACTCGTGCAATACGACCCACATCTCATCGTGGGGATTCTGGGCGGTTCATCGGGGACCACCCGCGACGCATTTCAGCTGATTCACGATGCCCAACGCCATGGCGCCCGGATCGCATTGTTTGGGCGGAAGATCAATCACGCAGAGAATCAACTGGCGTTCATCGAATTCCTGCGGCTTGTGGCCGATGGACACATTACGCCTGAAGAAGCGGTCCGGGCCTATCACGCGGTATTGGAGACCTTGCAGGTTCGCCCCTGGCGCTCACTCGACGAGGACCTGCAAATCACGGAAACATCCATGAGCTACAGCGGTTCGTCCAGCACGCCTCCGACACGAATTTCCGCATCTCGCTCAGCCAGTTCACAGGCTGCATCGACACCGGCTCCCAAGCTCTCGGAAATGTCTCCTGCGGAACGCCTCGCCTACCATCGCGAGCGACTTCGTCGCGAATTGGGTGACTGATTTGGTGTTTCACATCTGATTCCAGGTTGTGTGCGCCTCGCCATGGGATACTAGATGTAGTGCCCCACAGGACGCGATCGGCAGATTCTGCACAAAATCAATCAACTGCTTGCGATCGGGATTGACCTGGATTAATGTCTTCGCACCTCGCCAATGCGGCTCCAAGGACAGGAATCTTGAGTCCAAGGTGAGGTCGGTGACGAAAACTCGGGAAGAAGTTTTCCTCACCCGGTTCGCAGGAAGCGAGCTGAACACAGGAATGGAATCCGCTGCTTGCTCTCGCCCCTCTTTGCTTCGGGCGCGGCGCCAGGTCGGCGTGCTTCATGGCTGTTCAGATCCACTCCCGCGAATCGTTCGTTGGACAATCTGATCCTCACTCCCGGTCGATAGACCACCACCGCCACGGAAGGTTCCCCCATGCAGAACAAGCCACTGATCGCGATCAATGCTGATTTCCGTCCCTCGAAGCCGGTCTCTTTCTCCTGGTTGCCAACGGGGTACTACGACTCCGTTTCCAACTCAGGCGGGATTCCGCTGCTATTGCCTCCGTTGGCCGAAGATGACGATCTGCGCAAGCTGCTGCAAAACGTCGATGGTCTCGTACTCACAGGGTGCAAGCTGGACCTCGAACCGGTCCGCCTTGGCTTCGAGCCACATCCTGCCACCCGGCCCATGCCGACCCGTCGCGAAGACTTCGACCGGCGTCTTGCGAGGCTCGCCTACGAGATGAAGATCCCGACGCTCGCCATTGGACTGGGCATGCAGGTGCTCAACGTCGTCTGTGGCGGGACGTTGTTCCAGCACGTGCAGGAAGATGTGATGAAGGCCCTGTGCCATCGCGATGGCGTGGAGAACTGCCTGCGCCATGTCATCGAAGTCGTCCCCGGCACGAAGATGGATCTGATCTATGGTGAAGGCGAGATCCGCGTAAACAGCGACCACCACATGGCGATTGATCAACTCGCCTCAACATTCCGCGTTTCCGCCACAGCGATGGACGGCGTCATCGAAGCCTACGAATCGACCGACGAGCACTGGTGGTGCGTCGGCACGCAGTTCCATCCGGAAAGCGAGTCCGCATCTGCCCTCGACCTGCAGGTGTTCGAAGCCTTCATTGAAGGGGTCAAGGAACAGGCTCAACCAGAGATCTTCTCACTCGAATCCCGCCGCGCGGCGTAGAGCCGCTTGTGAATCGAGGTTCAGCGTGCTGACATGAGCAGCACCAGTGTCGCACGATTCTCCGAATCGTGCCGAGTCCTTACGCGACTACGATCGGCCAGTCCAAGTTCGCCGATCAAGGTGGGCTCAACCCGAGCCGCGCAGTCGGGCGACACTGACCGACACTGAACACCGAATCCAGAAGTGCTGGAACGGTTCGTCCCCGCATGCCATTGATCTGTCGGTGAACGCGTGACGTGATCGCGGTCCCTGTCAGCAACGAAACGAGAGCCACGGCCTGCATGGGTCGTGGCTCTGTCTCTTTGCGAATGACACATGTGAACTTGATCAAGGCTCAGGTTCGCGATGGTGGCGGTGGCGTCACTGGCGGCTCATACTCCAACCGAGCCGACATCACCGAGACCACACACCGGGACTCCGCACACGGATCCTTCACTCACCGCAATACGCCCGAGGACACAATGGACTACACCTACCCCGACATCGCCAAGATGATCGACCATTCGCTGCTGCAACCGATGCTGACGGTCGCCGACCTCGAAGCCGGTTGTCAGCTCGCCCTCGCGTACGACGTCGCCAGCGTGTGCATTCTGCCCTACTACCTCAAGCACGCGGCCTCGCTCCTTAAGGGCAG
>JAGQQB010000418.1 GCA_020426425.1 Planctomycetaceae bacterium
CCAAAGATCGCCTGATATGGATCCTCGGGACCGTCCTGCTGGCCGGCCGCGGCTGGAGGGAATGCCGTTGGAAACGGCGGTTGAGCTTCGGAAGGTGGCATCGCAACTGGTGTCTCTGGCTGTGCCGGATTTCCGGCGGCGGCGACTTGAGATCCGGCTTCTGAAGGCACCTCGAAAACCGGACTCCCGACGGCGTCGTTGATCTGTTTCGCGACAGGCATAGCTTCCTGAATCAGCCGTTCGCGAACCTCCGGATCCGTTTCGTCCTGAATCTGGGTATGAAGCCCACGAAAGAGGGTCTGTGACTTCGAATGCAACTCGGCCGCTTGTTCTCCAGCGGGACCGGGCTTGAAGAATGCCAAGCGCCAGTCGTCGGGCTTTTGACCCGAAGGAATGATCAGCAGCAGCCCATGAAGCATCGCAAGTAGCGAATAGGTCAATACCTGGGGCCGGGCAAGGTTGCGGGCCTCCTGTTCAGCATCGACCGGTGCCGCTTCCTCAACGACATTCGTGGCCGTGGGAACTGCTTCGTTGGTGCTCAGTTCACCGTTTTCTCCGAGTTCGAGACCGAATTGGCTCCAGTCGGTCGTATCCACGGCGGTCTGCTCGCTCATGTGCCGGGCGGCAACCACCAACCGCGCCCTTTCGATGTCGAAGCTGTAGAGGTAGGTCAGCAAGCCGATCAGGATTGGCATATACCCGATCCGGCCGAGTCGCTTCAGCCAAATGACTCTTCTCAGCCTGCGATAACCTTCGTCATCACCCGGTTGCAGGGCATGGATCGCGGACTGCTCGTCTTTGGTGTCAGTGGTCCACTTGATGCCAAGTGTGAGCGACATCCAGATGCATACGATGATGATGCCCAAGGCAACGCGGAGTCCCACAGGAGTCGCGGCGTTGGCTGCATCGGCCGCCTGACCGCCGCTGGTGCCGGACACGAAGTTGCCCACCTGGCTGACGAGCGAAGTACACTTGTTCGCCAATTGCTCCGTGACGTCCGGCATGCCGATCCAGAAATCCGTGTTAGCAGCCAGGATGACGGCGAAGCAGGTGAAGACGAACCAGAACAACCACCGGCGGGCGGAACGAACTTCGTCCCGCATGTTGCCATCGGGTCGGCGGAACTCGGTCGCCTGGTCCGTGAGTCTTACAGAACGGTTCTCCATGGAGATGCCCTGTTCGCGCTCGTCACAGAAGGCTTTCACCCGGGCGTATCGTGAGGACCGGGCCCGGGCCTGGTGATTGCGTGTCGAACGGTCGATCTCGAAGGCGCTGCGTTGGTTGGTGGTTGGCATGGTTGTGGAGGGATTGGGGGTTGTGGTTTGGGTGTCTCTCAATTATGCAGCTCACACTGACTTACCGCTCAGGTTTGGAGCTGGCGTCGTTCTCCGATTTGGAGGCGGAGCTCTCTGCTGCCAGCATCTCGGCCACCTTTGAGAGAGCGGCCTTCATCGAGGGAGCGTCGTGGACTTTGTTGGGAATTCCACGGAACAGGGGTTCCTGTTGCGGAAGTGAGCTGGTGTTCACGAAAATCAGCTCAATGCCCGGGTCCAGTTCTTCCGGAGTGAGAGACGTGGTGCGCGGCTTGCGCTTGCCAGGCAGGTCTTTCGCATCCGTGTTGAGAATCAAGAATCGGCGCCCGTCTTTCCCCAGCAGGCGATTGGCGACTGTGATGCAACCGAGGATGTCCGAGCGGTTGAAGTCGCGTCCGTTGCGCTCCGCCAGCATGTCGTCGAAGCGCTGCGAGATCTGCAACTGCGTAGCGGCCACCTGATGGATGAACCCGTTGGCATTGTCGACGATTCCTTGGCGGTAGGCGTTGATGTCTTTCTGCCACACGACGCGATCTCGCTTGTACTGTTCCGTGGCGGTGGCAAGTTGCCTCATTGGCAGAGTCGGTGAGGGAGCGCGAGGAGGCTTCGGTCCCAGATAGGGTTGGAAGACAAGCCGGCCGATCGGGTTGTCAGATGCGTCATCGTCCACGGCGATATGAATCAGGGTGGCTGGTTGGTCGCCGTTGAGAACGGCTTTGATCACACCTGCGAGATCCCGAATCGAAAGGGCCTTGATGCCGTGCTTCTCGGCAAGCTCCACTCCAGTCTGATCGTCGATGATCGCGGTAAGGAGCCCATGGTTTTGCTGAGCTTCTTCGGCGCGGGTGACAACTGGAGCCAATCCGGAAAGGACAACTGCGAGGGTGAGGGCGGTGGTTTTCATGGTGCGGGTTTGCAATCTGCGTGGGCAAGTGTTCGTGCCTGATGTTGGTGTGAGTGTGTTCATGGTGGACATCGTGGTAGTGGTTGATTGGGTTCGGTTCATCACCAAGAAGAGCAACTCACAGCGAATTCATCGGAATCGCCGTTTTGGAAGACATTCGTATCTGCCAGACCGCCGGTGCCTTTGAGTCCGACGGCTAAGTAAGACCCGTCGAACCGACGAAGGCCGTTGCGATGAAAACGCAAAGTCGTAAAGCCAGGCAGCAGTCGTAAACGACCGCATCCTTCCGGCTGGAAACACCCGCTTGACTCGCGGGAGGGGTGGTGAGGGCGATGACTCGATTCCGAGGAATCGTTCATCGCCCGCACATCCGGCAACCTCTATGGGGTCGCCAGCGCCACTTGGACTCGCGGATGATGCGAGTTGAGTCTGTATTTCATGTTCGGGACTACTGCGGGACGCTGGGATGCGTTGTCCCTTGTCATGTATCGACCCGAAACTCCCACCAGCACATCTGACTTCAGTGCCAACGTGACGATCTTCTTCAGTTCTCCCGTGTTGGGGGCAAGGGTGCTGCTCTCGAAGGTCGCCTCAAGACCCGAACGGTTGTAGTCAATCGCCGGATCGAGCTTGCTGATGAATTCAGTCCATGCCGCGCCAGGCAAGAGGGGTGTCCCATTGGCGGTCTTTTCAACCTCAGCCCCGTAGGCGAGTGCCGGCTCTGTTGTCGCGTCAATCCGGATCAGGCCACGCGCTTCAGCCAAATACGCCAGATGCCGAAACGTGGGGATGCCCAAATCTTCTTCCTCGAATGTCGGATCGTTCCGCTTCATACGGTCTTTGACCGCATTGAGACCGGTTTCGGCTCCCGATGCCGACAGGTCTTCCACGACCGCGACGAGCTTGGCGATTGCCTCGTCCGCCTTGGTGCCGGCCACGCCACTGAACCCCTTGATCCAATCGTCGTAAATCACCCGTTCCTCGCCGAGAACCCGGGTTCCCTTGCTTACCGATGCTTCCACCGCAACGCGGACAACGCGCTTGCCTC
>JAGQQB010000041.1 GCA_020426425.1 Planctomycetaceae bacterium
TGGCCCGAATCAGACCATTTGCCTGCCGTCCTTGCTCAATCAGATTCCAGCGTTTCAAACTCGGCTTGATGGGCACATATACGAGCCGTGTTTCCGGCAAATGTTTGTGCAGCAGTCCAACGAACGCCTCAAAGTTCGCATGTACCTGTTCGGGTGCCGTATCGTGGGCAATGTCGTTGTCACCTGCGTAGAAGACGACACATCGCGGCGCATGCGGAACAACGATGCGTTCGAAAAAGTGGACCGAATCAATAATCTCCGAGCCGCCAAAGCCGCGATTGACGACGCGCATTCCGGGGAACGACTCGTCGAGCTTCCACATACGAATGCTCGAACTCCCCAGAAACAACACGCCTCCCGGTTGCGGCGGATCCTCACGATCCTGTCGCTCGAACGCAGCGATCGCTCCTTCCCATTTGGCGAAACGATCCTGCGCTGGGAGCGACACGCCGACCAGCGCGGCCACAACGAATACTCCGGAACCGATCCCCAACCGCATGAGCGTCTCCCAGGCCAAAGCGACTTCCAATCTCGTCGCAGCTTAGCACGCATCGCCCAGGCCCGTCGACTGCGTCGCCGGGGTTACTCAGACCGGCTCAGCAGCTCCGGTCGACCGCTACCCGAGGCAATTGCTGCAAGAGTTGTCGGGCGGGTGAGGCGGGCAGGATATTCAGGAGTGAGGTCGCTTCTTGAGCCAGATCCTGCGCCGTCTTCAAGGTCGAGTCCAGTACCCCTTCTTCCCGGCACAGCCGCATCACCTCTGGAGCCGCCTGTTCCCCCTCGTCCTGAATCTGTTGCCGCAGGTCGCGGGCGCTCGACCCAGACAACTGATGCAGCAGCCGGATGATGGGCAAGGTCAGTTTCTGCTGAGACAAATCGGTTCCGAGTGTCTTACCGACTGCTTCTTCAGTTCCGGTGAGATCGAGTACATCGTCGGCAATCTGGAATGCCAGTCCGAGGTTGCGACCATACTGTTCCAATGCGGCGATTTGTCGATCCTCTGCTTGGGCATAGCGTCCTCCCAGCCAGCAGGCGACGGCGCACAGTTCCGCTGTTTTGCCGTCAATGATTTCGAAGTAGGTCGACTCATTGAGAAACAAATCCCCCCGATGCCGCACTTGGGTCAGTTCGCCCTCGCACACCCTGTTGGTCGCCCGGCCAATCACTCGACACGCTTCCGTTGTTTCCAACGAGGCCGCGAGGTGGAAAGCGTGTGTGAATAGGTAATCACCATACAGCACACTGGTTTCGTTGTTCCAGCGGACGTTGACGGTCGCGACATGCCGGCGGACGTCAGCGACATCAAGCACATCGTCATGCACCAGCGTCGCGGTGTGGATCATTTCGACCACCGCGGCCAGCACAGGATGGGACGTCGTCAAGCCCCCCGCTGCTTTCCCTGCCAGCAACAGGAGAATGGGCCGCAACCGTTTTCCGCGAAACTTCCGAGTATGGGCGATGATGTCCGCCACAAACGGATTCGCCGACTCGAGCTCAGCCTCAAAGGTCCGTTCGGTTTCCAGAAGTTGCAGCCCAATCTCACGTTCCACCCACGTGAGGAGTTCGCTGGCGTGTTCTAGGCGGGGCATGTTCGGGCTCAAAACAGGGGTCGGAATTGCAAACCTTAGCGAGCCTCGCCAATTTGGGCGAGTCTCCCTAGAGGAAACCGAAACTGGTCGACAAAGTTCACACGTTTTCAAACGAAAAGTGGCGCTACGGCCGTGAAGCATTCCGGCGAATCTGCCGCTGAGCCAATCGTTCCGCGATAGCAACATCTCTAATCGTCCGGGGCATCGACGCTCTCGTTCGTCTCCGCATCTTCCTCGATCATGGCCGCGTGTTCCGCATCCCGACGCAATCGCAATTGATGCTCCAGATATCCTTGCAGCAGGATCTGGGCGGCGAGTTTGTCGATGCGAGCCTTTCGCTGTTTGCGGGTCAGTTCCGCCGCGAGGAGGTACTCTTCGGCGACGGCGGAGGTGTAGCGTTCGTCCCAGTAAGTGACAGGCAGACCGGTAAGCTGGTGCAGCCAGTCGCCGTAGGCACGGGCTTCCCGAGCTTTGACTCCTTCCGTCCCGTTCACATGCATCGGCAGTCCCACGACAAAGCCGGCGATGCGGTAGCCGGCGGCGAGTTCGCGGAAGTAGTCGCCATCAAGCCGATCGTTGCGCCGTTGATAGATCTCGACCGGACTGGCGATCGTGCGGTCGCTGTTGCAGATGGCGATTCCCACCCGCTTGGTTCCGAAGTCGATCCCGAGCAGACGTCCCTCGGCGGGGAACTCGCTGGCGGCGGCAGGCTCAGAGGTATTCGTCATCGCCCGCCTTACCCAGCAGATCGACCAGTTCCCGCATCGCCCCTTCTTCGCGGCGATCCGCCACCAGCGTCGCCTGAGGGGTATGCACGATGATGCAGTTCTCGATTCCGAGCGTCGCGATGAGATGATCCGGCCCCGACCGGATGATGCAGTTGTGCGTCCGTACACCGCGATGCA
This sequence comes from Planctomycetaceae bacterium, assembly GCA_020426425.1. Taxonomy (GTDB): domain Bacteria; phylum Planctomycetota; class Planctomycetia; order Planctomycetales; family Planctomycetaceae; genus JACKHO01. Next base: position 2,495 of record JAGQQB010000041.1, read on the forward strand.
AACCGACGATCGTATTCTGTTGGCCATCGTGCCCGTGCAGCCGTTCCATCGCCAGCCAACTGCCAACATCATCCCAGTCAAAAGGAGCCTCGACCACCGAAATTCGCTGCTCATGTTCGAGGACTGCATAGTCGATTGAGATCGACTTCATCTGCGGGAAGAGTTCCGCCAGCGTTGCGTCCCAAGTTGGCCGCCCGAAGTCGCTCCGCAATTGTTCCACCAGGGCGACCAGATTCGGTTCATGTTGCCGCAGCGCGGCGAGAATGCGATCGGCCCGCCAGACGAAGATGCCGCAATTCCAAAAGAACGTCCCCGCCCGCAGGTACTCTTCCGCCGTGTCGCGATTCGGTTTTTCCCGGAATGACTTCACCACAAAGGCGCCGTCGTGGCCAGAGATGGTGTCGCCCCGTTCAATGTATCCATATCCGGTACTGGGGGCATTCGGCGGGACGCCAAAGAGTACGAGTTGCTCGGGGTCTTGAGCCACCAGTCGCGAGGCGCGCTCGACAGCATCGTGAAACTGTTCTGCGGGCCCAATGACGTGATCGGCGGGCATCACCAGCATGACGGCATCCGGGTCTTCCTGCAGCAGACACATCGCCGCCAGTGCGACGCAAGGAGCAGTGTTTCGCGCGCATGGCTCCTGCAGGATGTGTGCCCTGGGCACCTCAGGAAGATGTTCGTGCGTCAACTCGGCGAGTCGTGCATTGGTGACGACCCACATACGCTCACCGGGAATCCAGGGCTGACAGCGGTCGAATGCCTGCTGAATCAGTGACCGGTCGCCCCCGAGTTGCAGGAACTGCTTGGGGACCGCCTGACGACTCAGCGGCCAGAACCGCGTCCCGCTGCCGCCAGCCATGATCACTGCATGTAACATGAAGACCTCTTAAACATCGTGTCGCAGGAAGCGATTTTCCAGAATGCGATTGTCTGGATCGCTTGCAACGAATAACTCACCTGCGATATGTGATTTCAGCGGGCGCGGACATTCGCCCAGCGCTCGGCACTCCAGCCCAGGATTTCTTCTCGGCCCCTCAGTGTCGTTTCCGAACGGGCGCGCGTCCATCGTTGCGGCGGAAAATTTACGTGTAACATCAGGTGTTCCGACGCAACACCCGCATGATCGGCCAACGCAACGAACAACGCCGCCCGGTAGTGCCCTTCAGGATACAGCGGCGTGTGCGTTTCACTGAAACTGACAGAATCGAGCGGCAGCGGACACCAGTCGGTCAGTGGCTCCGGTGGGCCGATCCAGCGGCGAATGGATTCCGGGAATTGGTGTACCGCATCGAGATGCACCAGTGGGCGGACGTGAATTGGTCGATGACTGTACACCGCCCACGCCGGCCAGGGATCGCACCATCCAAACCATTCGAGGGCCGGATACAGGGTGATCACTGCCAGGACGCACGTTGCAGTGACAGACCATGGGGACGTGTTACAACGCTGACTGGCGGGAGTCGCATCTGATCGACCGAACTCCTGTTGCCGAAGCGCGTCGCGATGAAACTCGGCACGATTCGGAGAATCGTGAGGCACTCCGGAGGACGCCTGCGGCCGCACCGAAACGACATCGGAGGCCCCTCGATCGATCGCTGCATCGTCCTGGCGAAACAGCAGCAGATTCTGGGCGATAAAGTAGACGTTCCAGCACAGCACCCCCCACTCATGATTCAGTCCACACGGACCGAGCGCGAGAATCAGCCCGCCATGCATCGCCAGCGATCCGTAACTCCCCCACGAGCGCCAACGTCGCGTGCAGAGGAGAGCGGCGATGAGTAACTCTCCCGCCGGTAACATCGCGGCGGCGACCTGTTGACTGAGCGGCGTCCAATGCAGCAGATCCAACCCGAATGGCTTACACAGTCCCGACGCGAGCAATGGACCCAATCCATACAGGAACTCCGCGTCGATCTTTGAGACCGCGGAGTAGAAATAGATGGAGATGATCAGCCCCTGAATCACTCTTCGCGATTGCACGGCAGGCAAGGCCGCCGAGGCACTTGCGATGAGCCAGAACTCCCATGTCCAAGGTTGTGCCCGATTCTGGTCGAGCAGCATCACCGCCCCCCAAGCGAGCGTTAGCAGTAACCAGCGTCTTCTTGTCGGCAACGCCGCCGTCGGTAACAGCAAATTGCTGACAAGGCATAACAACAGGCCACTCAGCAGCAACCAATCGAGCCAGCGAGGAACCAGCGTCCCTGGAGCAAACCAGGGAATGCTCGGCAACGGATTGTATGAGCCCCAGATTGCCCGCGTGACCCCCAGCAGTACGAGCGACGCCCCGCACAACAGGCGGCACAGTCGCAAGCTGTCACGTTCAGCCACGTCGCGACCGCGAAGCTGCTCGCGAGCGACATGTCCGGAGTCAGCGAGGAAATCGGCACGTTGGGACGTACGCGACTCAGACGCGGATTCGAGGTTCATCGCCGTCTTCACGCCTGAGTATCGGCCGCCGTCAGCCCAGTCAGCGGCGTCAGAATGATGTCGAGACCGATGGTCGTCGTCTCTATCTGCCACTCATGCCGATGCCAGTCCTTAATGATCCGCTTCGCTTCCAGCCGGTCGAGCGTCTGCTGCACGTAGAGCGGAGCCATGTCTTCGTACTCTCGGAGGAAGTCGAGCTTTCGACCGACCAGATCAATCATCCCCCGCAGCATGCTATGGCCATGTTCGCGAATCCATGCCTCCCCTTCGGGAGAGGCGGGGTCGGGGCCTTCCAATGTCAGCTTGAACGACCGCGCCGCCTTGCCCACGGTCGCCATGTATCCATCACCCAGACCAATGTAGTCCTTGTGAACGATGACCACCGTCCCTTCACGGACATGGGCCACCTTGTACACGTGGTCGAGATCGGTCTCGATGAAATCGGTCTGCAGCGCGAGATTCAGCGCCTTGGCAAGATGACTCAGAGCCTGATCGACCGGCTGCGAACGCGGCGAAATCGACAGGTCCAGATCGGTCAACCCACCGGCTGTTCGGGCGGTAATGACCTCTTGCGTCTGTCCCGGACGCACGCCAATTGACAAACCGATTTCAGGAGAATTCGCGGGCGATTCAGGCTGATTCATGAGGGGCCTCGTCATGGGAATGTGCCAAAGCACACAGCCTAGCGTACCGGGGCGGCAAAGACGATTCTGGCAATCAGCAACTTTAGGGAATCGGCTCGGGCGAATGTGCTGACTGGTGGGCGCACATTTGCGCCTGGTGCTGTGCCTCGGTTGAATCGTCCCCTTTTCCGCCGTGTGTGGACCGAGGGACTGGCGGCCGGATTGGAAAGGGCTCAATTGTGGCATCATCATTGGATGCGACCACGCCGAGCTGCGCGGCACGTCCTCCCCGAATCTCGTTACCTCGATGCTCCGCACCGATAAGTCGGTAGTGCCGGAAGAGAATGAAGTCAGGGCGCATGTCGGCAAAAAATTTGCCACCAGCATATTCTTTGTCCGCCGCCACGCGTGTTTGGCTCGTGATGGCTGCCGAGTTCGTGATTCAACGGGTTCGTGATTGAACGGGGGATCGCCTATCCTGTCAGACACTCAAGTCAATGCCCAATCCCTCTTGACCACTTGCCCTGTTAACCGCCTGGGAGATGCCTGATGTCACGCTGCCTGTTGTCGCTCGTCGTCCTGCTGTTTTGCACGCAAGCGATCGCCGCTGACCCAGTGGGGACGGCGCATGTCTATAAGACTGTCGGGGACCGGGAGTTGAAGTTGTACGTTGTGACGCCCGAGAAGGCAGGGACAAAGCGACCGGCGATGGTGCTCTTCCATGGGGGGGGCTGGGTCGGCGGTCAACCGACGCAGTTCAACGATTTCGCACAGCTGCTCGCCGAACGCGGCATTGTCGCGGTGCAGGTGGAGTATCGACTCCTGGATCGCAAGAACCAGGATCCGCCGATAATCTGCATTCAAGATGCGAAGTCGGCAATGCGCTGGGTTCGCAGTCATGCCAACGAGTTTGGGATCGATCCCGATCGCATCGGTGCAGGTGGCGGCTCGGCAGGTGGCCATCTGGCCGCATTTGTTGGCATGGTCGCAGGGCATGACGATCCGGCGGATGACCTCAGCGTTGCCTGTCGTGCCCAGGCACTCATCCTGTTCAATCCGGTGTACGACAACGGCCCCGATGGCGGTTGGGGAACAGGCCGGGTGAAGGATCGGTTCCAGGAATTTTCGCCGGCACACAACATCACCGCAGACGATCCACCGACAATTGTCTTTCTAGGGACCAATGACAAGCTGATCGATGTCGCCGTGGCAAAGCGATTCCAAGAACGGATGCACTCGGTCCGCGTGCGGAGTGAATTGAAACTGTACGAGGATCAGACGCACGGATTCTTCAACAACGAACCGTATAAGACGCAAACCCTGAACGCCGCGTTCGAGTTTCTGCAGATGATTGGCTGGCTTGGCGAATCCTGAATCACGTCGGGTCTTTTAGCCCGGCAAGCGATACCTTGTCGCGGCGGCTACGGGCTCGCTTGGAGTTCGACGACAATTTCGTCTGCAGCGATTTCTGACGTCTGGTCATCGCCGAGTTGGTCAACCAGGTACGATGCTTGAGTCGCACGACAGAAATTGAGCAGTTCGTTGGCACTTCGGAGAATTGAAAGCAGGTCTTCGCCCTGTTCCACTTGTTGTTCAAGTTCGAGGGCCTTGCCTGAGAGTTCAGGAGCACCGGCTTTCGCGGCAGTGGCGGCCAGTCGACCAGCCATCACCTTCAGGCTCGCAAGATCCTGCTGGTCCACCGCCATGGCCAGACGTTCGAGTTCGAGTCCAATACCCAGGGCCGACTCCTTCGACAACTGCGGTTGGACCCGCTTCTGCCGCGACTGAATCGCGACTGCGGCAATAAAGCGTTCGACCAATTCGGAATCGAACTGTGTGCCGCCGCAACGGCGGAGTTCTTCGAATGCCTGATTGAACGTCCGAGCTTCGCGATAGGATCGTTCTGTCACCATGGAATCGAACGCATCGGCGATTGCCAGAATTCTCGCCCCCAGTGGCAGGACAAAATTCTTCCGCTCAGCTTCTTGCTGATGGCAGCGGTAGTTTTCGACGATCTCCGACAGATCCTGCGATCCGAACGACGCCCGGAGGATCTCCAGGCCAATTCGATCGTGCCTGCGCATGACTTCCCATTCCGCTGGCGTCAGCGCGTCCGGTTTGAGGAGAATCGAGTCGGGAACGCCGATCTTGCCGATGTCATGCAACAAGGCAGCGGTTTCGAGCACATAGCAACTCCCCATCGACATCAGTCCCTGCCCCACCGCCACACACAAATCGGCGACACGACGACTGTGCGCCGCCGTCTCCGGATCGCGATAGGCGAGCGCAGAGATCAAGGCGGTCACTGCAGGGAACGGAATCTGAGAGGTCTGTGACTCGCTGGAGCGTTTCAGTTTCGACTCGTCGATCTCCAGATCTTCTGGAACCTCATCGAATCGTACAACTTGATTGCGACCATTCCGCTTAGCGACGTACAAACACTTGTCGGCCTGTTCAATCAGTTCCTGGGGGCTCCGCGCGTGAAGATTCGCGCCGGAAACACCAACACTGGCGGTAATCGACAGCCCCTGCTCGAAGCGAATCTCCTGCAGTGCGCGTCGCATTCTCTCTGCTGTTTGGTTCGCCTGTTCAATGGTCGCATGCGGCATGACAATGGCGAACTCTTCCCCACCATAACGCCCAACGATGTCATCATCCCGCACGTTGTTCTGAAGACACTCGCCAACCTGTTGCAGCACCATGTCCCCAACACCGTGACCATATTTGTCATTAATGGCTTTGAAGTGGTCGACGTCGACCATTGCCACGGCGACGTTGAGGCGTCCACGCGACACGTCGGACCAGATGCCGTCAAACCGCTCGAACAGGAAGCGGCGGTTGTAGCAACCGGTGAGCGGGTCCAATGTCGCCAGTCGTTCCAGTTCCTGGTTCTGCTGACGAATCTTGTCCGATGACTGCCGCAGCGACGCCAGCATTTCGGACAGTTCGACTTTCTTCTGTTGTAGCTTCGTGACATCTTCGAAGCTGGTAATCACCCCACGTCGTCCCCCTTTGTCGTCGCAGATGGGGGTCGCGTTCACGACAAATGTGCGTTCCCGCGAGTGGATGTCGTCCAGCCCCATCAGACGCCCGCGTCGAGGTTGACCATCGAGCAAGACCTGCGCCCAGGGAACACCTCGGTCGACGCCGCTGGAAGAACCTGGCAGATCTTCAACATCCTCGTGACAGTCGCGCCAGGGGAGATCTTCCGCCTGACGTCCGAGCAATTCCTCGAAGGACTTGCCGGTCGTCGTCGCGAACGACTCATTGGCCAGCACGATCCGACCGGACTTGTCCGTGATCAGCAAACCTTCTGCAAGTGTATCCAACGCGTTTTTCACACGTGGTGGAACGACCTTTTTGGGATTGAGTTGCTGCAGCACCCGACCGAGGTACAGATAAAATGAAACCGCGCTGGCGATCGTCATGAAGCCGCACAGAATTACGAACGGATGGGTCAACCAGCCCATGACGCCTGGAGTAGAGATTGGCTGGAAGACCACTTCCACCGTCCCCCAGCGCTTCGCTCCATCGGCAATGGGGACATACATCTGTTCTTCGTTGGAAATTTGGTCGCCAACGAGCGACCAGTGGTTGGCGTGATCCCCGACCTGCAGCAGGATTTCCCCCGTCACTCGACGTACACCAATTGACACGATTTCCTTGTTGCGTGCCCGGATGGCATGCAATGAAGCATTCATCGCCGGGACATTCCCCTCTTGCGCCAGCAGCGAAAAGTGAATCGCGATCGATTCACACAGTCGGCTGCGTCCGATCATCACCGGATCACGTTCGTTGGGGACGAGGCCAAGCAGGTGGGCGGTGAGCAGAATCGTCACGCACAGAGCACTCATGCTCAGCACGATTCGAGAAGTCGCGGAAAAGAGTTTCATCACTGAGACCTGGCTGCACAGTTTCGGAGTCGGCCCGGGGGCGCCGAAACAGGATCCCCCATACAGGTTCCGTAGGTCAGCGATGCGGTCTGCGCTAGTTGTTTCCTTTTCGAAACATCCCCTTTTCGACGGAAGAAGGCAGAACAATCGGTGCGAGCGTAACAATCAGGCCACGCGTCGACGGCGACAGTTGGCGATCGCCTGCCGCAAGGTCCAGCATCTCTTCCGGGTTTCGGGGTATTTGCGGAACCACCGATATACCACTCGGGCGACCTGAAAGTGATTCGTTGTCAGCCGCAGGGCGGTTCCTTCCGCATCGGGATTCTGCGCGAAGCTCGTCAACTGGGAGAGAACGTGCTGCTGCTGTTCCGCCGAACTGGGGGCCTTGAAAACCTCCCGCACCGCCCCACGGACCACCACCAGCCAGTGTTCATCGAAGCCCGACACTCCTTTGACCGGATAGACAAACGTTGACTGCGCCATCCAGTCGTGAAATCGACGGAGATGTTGGTCGAGTCGTTCGAGTGAGGTACGCATGTCGCGCAGCCGACCCGCCCGTTCGAACTTCTGGTCGAGACTCGCTGCACGCATTTGTTCGGTCAACAACTCCAGGACCACCGATGGCTCCCCACTCAAGAATTGACTCGCCGCACGGATCGCCGCCGCGTATTCTCGCTGCGAACACTGACCGATGCAGGGCGCCAGGCACGTTTGCGTATCGGCCCGCAGGCAGCTTGTGGACAGGTCATCGGGAAACAGCGGTCCCTGATTGGCGAAATGCATCTTCGTCCCCAGCGGACAATCGCGGAGTCGGAAGTACATGTTGAGATCGTTGACGGCGGCACGTGTCCGGCGATTCAATGGGATTGGCCCCCACATGCCCAGTGAATGCTTGGGAGGTTGCTTCTGCAATCGAAACCACGGAGCGTCGTTGTCGACCAGTACGACAAACGCCTCTTGCATCCTCCAGGGGTGTCCCTCGACGTTGTACGCCGGGCGGAACCGGCGGATGAGTTCCAGTTCCCGCAGTCGCGCCAGCAAAGGATGCACTGCGGTTTGCCACAGCAGTTGCCGACTCCGCCCCGCGATCCGAGCCTCCTTACTGCGTCGTTGAGCCGAGGAAAAGTAGGTCAGCAACCGCTTTCGCAGGTTCGTCGACATGCCGACGTAAATGAGTTCGTGCGCCTCATTTACGAAGCCATACACTCCGGCGTTCTCGTCGCATCGCCCGCGTACACGAACACGACGTTCACGCCGCGTGCCGACGATCGACATGCTCCGGACGTCAGCACACCCCCGAGCGTACGGCGACAGACCAAACGGCTCTCGCAATGGAGCCTGATCGTCAGCAAACAGCTGCGGCTTCTTACGCGGCATATTCCATCCATGAACAGGGGGCGGGGATCAAGGGGCAGGGAAGGATCCCGGAGCCTGGATTCAGGAACGCGATGTTCCACGTGGCAATTTCCCACCTCGCTCAACTCTCCACCCTCAACTTCCTACCGACCAATCACTCCCGTCTCCGGGCTTGAGGCGGTTGCATACAGTTTCTTCGGAATCCGTCCCGCCAGCCAGGCCAATCGGCCGGCGCGACAAGCCATGTTCATTGCATGCGCCATCCGCAAGGGATCACGGGCCGAGGCGATCCCGGTGTTCAGCAGGACGCCGTCACAGCCCAGTTCCATCGCAATCGCGACGTCACTGGCGGTGCCAACCCCTGCATCGACAATCACCGGGTACTCAGGATCCCCATCCTTGAGGTACTCCAGGCAGATGCGAATGTTGTTCGGATTGAGGATTCCCTGCCCGCTGCCAATTGGACTGCCGGCTGGCATCACGGAAGTCGCGCCAGCCTCCTTCAAACGCCGAGCGGTGATGGGATCATCTGTCGTGTAGCACAGCACCTGGAACCCATCACGGACGAGTTGTTCGGTCGCGTGGAGCGTCGCGACAGGATCCGGCAGTAGCGTCTTGGTATCACCAAGCACTTCCAGTTTGACCCAGTCCGCCCCAGGGTTCTCAAGTCCCTGCAGTATCTCTCGCCCCAGGCGAGCCACCCGAACTGCGTCCTCGGCAGTGAAGCACCCTGCGGTGTTCGGCAGAATGGTGTACTTGTCCAGGTCAATGTAGTCGAGAATGTTGCGGCCTTCTGCATCAATCAGACGCTCCCGCCGGACCGCGACGGTAATGACTTCCGCCTCGCTTGCGATAAGGCAGTCCCGCATCATGTCGAACGTGCTGTACTTGCCTGTCCCAACGATGAGCCGGGAGGCAAATGTGTGGGAACCGAGAGAGAGCTTGGTATCGAGTGCGGACATGTCAGTGAAGCGGGAATCCATGGCTGGTGTCAATCACGCCGACCAAACGCCTGCGTCCCCGTACTGTAGGGCGCGACCGACCGATCGGAAACTGTGATCACTGTTTCGCTCTCCCATCAAATCCTCGTTACTCTTGCGTCCAGTGGCGCCGACAGGTTCTCATCTGAAAAAGACCATGCACGAACACAGGCGAGCAAGGACGATTTACCAAGGTCTGAGTCCCTGAACTTCCCGCCTCTGGCGGCACCCCATCGACACGCGATTAGGTCACCTCCCCCCTGATACCGAACCCCTTCCCGGCATGGCGGAAAAAACACTCAACCCGATTCGTCTGCTCAAGAACCTCAACCGAGGACGCGAGATCATCACGGTCCTGCTGGTATACGGGTTTGGTGACTTGCTCGACCGGATGGGGATCCTGTCGTATTTGAACTGGGGACGGCGTATCGTCAGTTTTCGGAAGTACGAAGCGGCGCAGAACTTCACCTCGGCCCAACGCATTCGACTCGCGCTCGAAGAACTCGGACCGACGTTCATCAAGTTCGGTCAGGTGCTCAGCACCCGACCGGACCTGCTGCCCAGCGATCTGATCGAGGAACTCGCCCAACTGCAGGATCAGGTCCCCGCATTCGACTCGGAACTCGCGATCAGATTGATTGAAGCAGAACTGGGACGCCCTGTGGAACAGGCGTTTGCCCGGTTTGATCGGGCACCCCTGGCGGCAGGTTCACTGGGGCAGGTGCATCGCGCCCAGCATTTTGACGGCACCGAACTTGCCATCAAGGTGCGGCGTCCCAAGATCGTTGTTGAGATAGAGCGGGATCTCAGCGTGTTGTTGGAACTGGCTCAACTCCTTGAGCGGCAGATTCCCGAAGCTCGCGTGTTCGATCCGGTCGGCCTGGTGAAGCACTTCTCGCGCACCATCCGTCGCGAAGTGAATTTCCGTCGCGAAGCGCGTACCACCGACGAGTTCTCCCGCAAATTCGCTGACGACCCACGCGTCCATGTCCCGCGTGTCTACGAGGAACTCTCGACCGATGCCCTCCTGACGATGGAGTTCATCAACGGCTTCAAAGGGAACGATCGTGAGGGCATGGTTGAGGCGGGGCTCAACACCGCCGACATTGCACGGCACGGGGCCAAACTGTTCATGCGGCAGGCATTCGAACTCGGCATCTTTCATGGCGATCCGCATCCGGGCAACCTGAGGGTGACTCCCGAGGGGACCATCGTGATGCTCGATTACGGCATGATCGGCTACCTCGATCAGGAGAAGCGGGATCAATTGGTCGATGTTCTACTCGCCATCGCCAAGCACGATGTTGACCGAGCCGTCGCCCTGGTGTTGGAAGTCGGCAAGCCATCGCAAAAGATTGACCATTCTTTGCTGCGGGCCGATGTTCAAGACTTCATCGAAACCTACTACGGCTTGCCCCTGGAGCAACTGCGGGTCGACCGCATGCTCAACGACTTCGTGGCCATCTTGGGGAACTACGGATTGCGGTGTCCCGCTGACCTGATGCTGCTCATTCGCGCCATCGTGACGTTGGAAGGTGTCGGGCGGACACTCGACCCGCACTTCAACCTTGCGGGCGAACTCGCTCCGTTTGTCGAACAGATGATTCGCAAACGATACGAACCCAAGCGGATGGCTCAGCGGACTCTGGACGACCTGCGCGTATTGCTCGGCGCCGCCCACGACCTGCCGCTGTACCTCGGGGCGACGCTCAAGAAGGTCTCCCAGGACGACTTGAACGTGCAGCTGGAACACCGCGGTCTGGATCGCCTGATCACTGAATTTGACCGTTCCAGCAACAGAGTGGTCGTTGGCCTGGTCACCTCTGCGCTGGTCGTCTCTGCCGCCCTCGTCCTCCGTACCGACGCCACCGGCTCCATCTGGTTCGGCCTGCCCTTGTTCCTGCTCTCCGGCTTCCTGGGCCTGTGGCTGGTGTGGGGGGTGCTCAGAAGTGGGAGGCTGTGAACCGATGACGGCACCACGCCAATGGAAATCGGAATTCAAAAGAACAACGAGCATCGCGTCGGGTTTGCGGCCCCTGTCGTGGACACAGCCTCAACAGGCATGCGAGGCGCGAACATCAGACTGGTCATATCGGCGACGTTTGATCGCCGAGCGATCAAAGACTATACCGAAGCTATCAACGCTCACCAGCGGAATTGCCTGACTGCTAAGCTTGGCAGCCACGCTGCCATCGACAATTGATCTATCCCCGAGAAAGGTACTGCCATGTCCCTGCGATCTTCACGTCGTTCGTTTCTCCAACAGTCGGCACTCGCTGCGGGGACTGTTCTACCGTATTGGTACTCTGGAACTCGCACCATGGCCGATGACACCAAGTCGGCGAATGAACGTCCGCGGGCAGGCTGCAT
>JAGQQB010000419.1 GCA_020426425.1 Planctomycetaceae bacterium
AACAGCGATGAAAATCACTCCAATGATATTCTGCTTGTCGCCAAACGGCCCCAGGATGCTCTTGGGGACATTGTTCACGAGCAGGTCGATCGGCGATGGTCCGGTATGTTCCCCATCGGCAGCGGCCGCTTCCAAATTGATCTTGAGATCCGCCCAGTTCCCCGGCTGCATCACATTCGCGATCGTCAGGCCGATGAGAATGGCCACGGTGGTATTGAGAATCAGCAGTCCGGCCAGTCGCGCGGCGGTGCGACCGGTAATCTCGGTCGTCATCAGCACATGCGTCACCGCCACCATGATGAGCGGTGGCGCCAATGCGCCCAGCAGTTGCAAAATCACCGTACTCGGGACCTCGAATACCACCGCATGTGGACCAAGTAGCAATCCGGCCACCACGCCAGCGCACAGGGCGATGAGAATGCGCCAGTACAGCGGCAGCGAGTTCCAGCGTTGTAAGGGGCTGAGGGGACTGGAGGTGTTATTGGCTGACGTCGCCTGGTGCGTCATAAGTGCGTCCTTCCTGTTAACCGTGTCGTCCTCAGTCCTACTGGTCCGTCGACGCCGAGTGGTCTTGTTACCATGCCAACGTCCGGTTCATGCCAGCGGATCAGACGAATTCGAAGTTCGTCCAGAATTGATGCCACCGGATGCCTCATGGTTGGACGGCTTCTTCCAGCGTCACCTTCAACCGGCTCTGTACTGACACCAGCGGCACCAGGCGTGTGTCGGGGACCGCGCCATCGCCGCTAAGGGGGGAATCAAGCAGTTTGATGTATTCGCAGGTGATGCCGCCGCGCGCCCGGGTGGCGTCGAGCGGAAACCAGGTGCCGTTAATCCAGGCTTCGGTCCACATGTGACCGATGAACGCCTGTTGCGAATCGACATGGACGAGTCCCACCGCGACGCGGGCGGGGATGTCGGCAGCGCGGAGCAAAGCCGTGAGCAGTACGGCATGTTCGGTGCAGTCTCCTGCCTGGCTTTGTGCGACTTCGAGGGCTGTCGCCATGGCGGTGGCGAGGTTCCGTTTCTGAATGTGTTGCCGCACGAAGCGTTCCAGATTGATCGCTTTCGTTACAGAATCGTCGGCATCGCCACAGGCTTGTCGGCTGAGCTTACCGATGAGTGGTGCAGTACACTCAATGTACCGGGTCGCGACCAGATACTCCTGGCCGGGCGATTCAGGTTTCGTCACGGAAGGTTGAAGCTGGTCTTTAGTCAGGGGAGTGACTTTGATGGCGAGTTGTTGCAGGTCACGCGTGACTTGCTGCGTCGCGTCAGAGGGAAACATTCCCTCGGGAACATCGCCATCAATGGTGAGCCGATAGCTTACGCTGCGGGCAGCGGCCAGATTCTTGTCCGTCTGGAGAACAATCAGCGAGGCGGTGAGTTGATCGAACGGTTCAATCTCTTGCGTCGCGATCTCTTGACTCACTCGATACGCATCGATGCCGAGTAGCGGGGTTGTGGACTTGAGGACGCGCCGCGTCTTGGGATCGAGGAACAGTGTCGTCGTCGCGCCCGGGATGGCCGAGTGGGTCATCTCGACACGGTCGAGGTGGTTTACTTCGTCGGCCCACAGTTTGGTAGTCGCAGGGGCAATGCGCCGCAGCGTGATCGTGGCGCGTTGGCTGACCTGAGGATCAAAGATCTCGAACGACCGCAGCTCGTTTAGTGGCAAATCGTTGGTCAGCAGATAACGGTCGACGAACGCGGGCGATCGCAACCCAGCGGCATCTGGTTCCTCGCGCCGATTCTGCTGTCCACCGGCGCTCATCGTCACGCGGAGGACATCGCCATCGCGAACACCCGCTGACTCCACCTTGCTGTCGGGCGGATTGGTTTGCGTGCTGTGGAACCTGACCAGTGCTCCGGCAGGTGTCTCTTCGAATCGCAACTGAAACAGCATCTTCAGGCTGTGCCCTGCCCGTTTGAGTTCCATGCGACCAAAGGTCTCGGTCACCAGACGCTGTTCGCCGTCGATCGTCTCGGCGCGTTCGACGGTGTGGTTGTAGCCGACTCGGTTCCCCTGCAGCAGCAGGACTTCCCAGTACTCCGTCGTTTTATCTGGGAGACGCTGCTCCTGGGCGATGGCAGAAACGCTGTTGTGCAGAAACAGCAGCATCAATAGGCAATGCCAGAGGGCGCGGATCGACATCGGGGGTTTCCCTCGGGTAAGCTTCCCATCTCAGGGAGGGTGAAGGCACCAGTGTCCCTCTCGACTCATGTTGTGTCAAACCGCACTTTTCGGTCCGCGAATTCAGGAAGACTCCCGGCATGGCCCACGCATACACACCTGGCCTGCAGGTCAAAGAACGGACGCACTACCGCACCAGTCGGCTGTTGCCGATTCAGGGGGATGTGCTCGTCCGCGTGGGGGAGCAGGTGCAGGCGGAGCAGATCGTCGCCCGCACTCAGCAACCTGGTCCGGTGACACCGCTGAACCTGTCGAACATTCTCGCCGTGCCACCAGCGGAAGTGCCGCGTTGTCTGCTCCGCAAAGGGGGGGAGCATGTCGCGGCGGGCGATCCGCTCGCCATGACGAACGGCATCTTCGGGTTCTTCAAGACGGTTTACAATTCGCCGGTGGCGGGCGTGATTGAATCGATCTCGAACGTGACCGGGCAACTCATCCTGCGGGGAGAGCCGGTTCCCGTCGAGGTGAAGGCGTTCGCCACCGGGGAAGTCGTGGATCTCATTCCCGGTGAAGGGTGCGTGGTCGATTCCAAGGCGACGTTCGTGCAGGGCATCTTTGGAATTGGGGGCGAAGTGTATGGACCAATTCTGGTCGTGGTTGATTCGCCGCAGGACGATCTCACCGCTGATCGCATCACGGATGAATGTCGCGGCAAAGTGATCGTGGGTGGGCGACGGATTCATGGCGATGCGGTGCAGCGCGCGATTGACGTCGGTGCGGTCGCTCTGATTGGCGGCGGGATCGATGATCAGGATCTCAAACAGATTCTGGGGTACGATCTCGGAGTGGCGATCACCGGCACTGAAGAGATTGGCGTGACGCTGATCATCACCGAAGGTTTTGGTGAGATTGCGATGGCCCGGCATACGTTTGAACTGTTCACGCAGCGCAACGGTGCAGCGGCCGCAGTGAACGGGGCGACGCAGATTCGTGCAGGCGTAATGCGTCCAGAGATTGTCATCCCTTGGGACGATTCACAACAGGTCGACGAAACAGCCGCCCGTGTTGGCGGTGGCGTGCTGGAGGTCGGGACGCCGGTGCGGATTATTCGCGATCCTTAC
>JAGQQB010000420.1 GCA_020426425.1 Planctomycetaceae bacterium
TACCTACGACCGCGATGAAGCAGAGACTGAGGAATTTGTCGCTCCTCTGAAGGACGCGACCGCTGTCTGGTTTGGCGGGGGACGACAGTGGCGATTGGCCGATTCGTATCTGAATACGCGCACACACAGGGAACTCGGCGCGTTGCTTGCGCGTGGCGGAGTGATCGGCGGCAGTTCGGCCGGCGCGACAATTCAGGGGTCATACCTCGCGCGCGGCGACTCACGCACGAACACCATCATGATGGGGGATCATGAAGAAGGATTGGGATTCCTGAAGCAGGTCGCGATCGACCAGCATCTGCTGACTCGGAATCGACAGTTCGACATGCTGGAAATTGTTGAGAAGCGCCCCGAGCTGTTGGGCATTGGCATCGATGAGAATACGGCGATGGTCGTACAGGGGGATCAATTCGAAGTGATCGGATCGAGCTATGTCGCGATCTATGATCCCGAAGGGAATGCGATTGCGGAACAGGATCGAGCGAAGAAGCCGTTCTTCTTTCTCGCTCCCGGTGATCACTTCGACCTGCTGGAACGCCGTCCGTTTCGACCTGGGCCGCAGATTGACAGTCCGGCGATTACACGGCGGGCGGAGTAGGGACGCTGTTGACCTGAGATGGTCCTGTTGCCACAAGGACGTTTGAAAGCCCTCCGGTACCCCGACGCGTGAGCGAGGGACCTTGGGCATCTGCCTTGCTTCCCTGTCCCTCGCTGACGCTGCGGATTACCAAGCCCCGTGGAATCGAGGATTTTGAAGCGGCTCCATCACCGGAACGTTGGATCGCGGAGCGATCCACGACTATGGTTTGTGCAGTGCGATGACCTGCCGTTGCGAATGGCAGGCTTTGATGTGCGTGCGGTGACGCGGTTTTTCGTTTGCTACCCGGTGTGTTGCTCAGGTGTCCTCCACGTCTCCTCAATCCGCTCAACGCACAGAACAACGCGGGCCCGCGTGGGCCGCATGTGCCGGGCTGATGCTGTTGAGTCTGTTTGGTAGTGCCTTGGCGCTGGCGACATTTCTGGAGTCGCGGGAACTGGCTCAGGCCTGGTTCAGTGTACCACTTTGGGAGCAGGTGATTCATTCGCTGGGCGGCGAAGTCAGCCTGCACGGCTTCGATCTCGTCGCCCGCGTGCCGTTGATGAGTCTCCTCGGGGTGCTGACGATCCCGTTCTTCGTCATCCCGTTGGTCATTACGTGGCGCTGTCGCGATACGGCGACCAGTTGGGAACAGTCGCTCCATGGCGCGTTGTGGAATGCCAGTATTTGGGGATTGGTCCCCAGCGTGTGGTGGCTGATCTGGATGGTCGCCACGGTGCAAGGGGCGACAGGAACAGTTGGTCTGTGTGGACTGATTGCCCCGCTGGTGTTTCCACTGTTTCTTGCTGGCATCACTGCGCCGTTGCTCGCTGGACGGTCGATCTTTCAAGCCGATCAACCTATGCCGCAGCGTCTCGGCTGGCACGTGCCGACGGCACTGATGTCCGCCTACGTGATCGTTTTCGTGTTATTGAATTGGGGGCTGTGGTGGAATTTGCAAATCCCGCATGGCGACTCCGCGATGTACGAGGAGCATTTGTGGAATTTCGAGCATGGAAAGGGATTCCGCAGCTACCTGGATCAGGGCTTGTTTCTCGGCGAACACATTCAGGTGATTCACCTCGGATTGATCCCGCTGCATCTGTTGTGGCCATCGCAGCTGATGATGGAGTTGTGTGAGTCGGTGGCGCTGGCGCTCGGCGCGATTCCGATCATGCAAATGGCGCTGCGGCATGCACAGGATCGTCGTGCCGCCTGGCTGCTCGGCGGAGCGTATCTGTTGTGGTTCGGCACGCACTACCTGGACATCGCGATCGATCTGAAAACCTTTCGGCCCATTGCCTTCGGAGCGCCACTGATGTTGTGGTGGCTCGACGCGCTGGAACAGGCAAAGTGGAAACGATCCCTCGTGCTGCTCTTGCTGGTTCTCGCGTGCAAAGAGGACTACGCAATTGTGACTGCACCGGTCGGATTGTGGCTGGCAGTTGAGGCATGGGGAAATCGTGATCGGTCCCCAGAGGAACGACGCTTCCGCATGGCGTTCGGACTCGCTCATGCGGCGCTCTTGACCCTGTATTTGGGACTGGTCGTCAAGGTCTTCATCCCTTGGTTTCGTGGTTGGGAGAATGTCCACTACGCCGCTTACTTCCAGGCACTGGGCGCGAC
The DNA here is from genome assembly GCA_020426425.1 of Planctomycetaceae bacterium. Classification (GTDB taxonomy): domain Bacteria; phylum Planctomycetota; class Planctomycetia; order Planctomycetales; family Planctomycetaceae; genus JACKHO01. The sequence continues at coordinate 2,204 of JAGQQB010000420.1, forward strand.
GCCGCAGGAAATCGTGCAGACGATTGTTCTTCATCCGATCAAGACTTTGAGCCTGTTTGTCACGTTCGGTTCAATCCTGTACTCGCTGTACATTCTGGTGCCGCTCGTCGGATTGCCGCTGCGGTCGCCAGGACGTTTGCTGTGCGGGTTGCCGTTGTTTCTCACGTTGTGCCTGAACGAACTGGTCCAGACATTCCCCGGCCCGTTTCATCATTTTCACGCCCCCTTGGTGCCGATTCTTTTCTGGGCAGCGGCGGCGGGATTGGGGCGTTCCTGGCGTGAGGTCGTGCGATGGACGTCGGCGAACAGCGGGATCCCACCGGCCGCGCGGTCGCTCCTTGCACGACATCACGCCAGTCTCGCGCTGGCTGGCTGCCTGTTCACGTCGATGACGCTGAGCATGGTTCCCTGGAGCATGAAGTTCTGGGATGCCGGACGCGACTTCTACTGGCGGACGTTGTACATCGCCGATGCCCGTGCGCGCGCCATCGAACCGGTGCTCGCCGCGATTCCACTCACCGCCCGGGTCGCGTCGACGGACTTCGTCCACACCCGCATGACACACTACGAACGTTCCTACGACTACAGCGACTATCCCCGCCAGGTGGCCAACTACGAAGACCGGGTCCCCAACGACACCGACTACATCGTGATCGACACCGGGCATCGTTACAGCAAGCTCCGCCGCGAAGACCTGCTCGCCGATCCTGCCAAACTGCTTGAGATTCGCGAACTGCGGCGCGAGCCTCTCCGCTGGGAAGTGCTCGATCTTCCGACCGATTGCTACTTCATCGTGCTCAAACGCCGTGAGGCGGCATCGATGGGCGAGCCTCACGGCAGCGACTCGGCACGGACGAAACCGAATGTGGCCCCGTTGCCGTAGGCGTCGGTCGTCCGGCGATGCACCGCAGTCCCAGATGAGCGCTCTGCCGCGCCCCACATGGTGCGCCATGCTCGGAGGTCGTTGAATTTCTGACAGGATTTACAGGATCAACAGGATTGTTTCCGCCAGAGTCCTGAGTCGCTGGGTCACGAACGATTGGCAAGGGGC
>JAGQQB010000421.1 GCA_020426425.1 Planctomycetaceae bacterium
TCAGGTCCTGTGATCTGAGGGCTTTTTTGTTGGTCGCCTGCGACCCGAACGCATTGCCACTGTTATGACTTCGTCATCGGCTCGATCCATCCAGCTCTACGACACCACCCTCCGCGACGGCAGTCAGGGGGAAGGGGTCAACTTCTCGCTGCAGGACAAACTGCTCATTACCGCCAAGCTGGACGAACTTGGCTTCGACTTCATCGAAGGAGGGTATCCACTTTCGAACGAGAAGGACTTCGAATACTTCCAGCGCGTGCAGGAACTCGAACTCAAGCATGCGCTTGTCTGTGCGTTCGGCATGACGCGGCGCAAGGGGATCGGAGCCGAGCAGGACACCGGCATGATCGCCCTGCGTGATTCCCTGGCCCCTGTCTGCACCGTCGTCGGCAAGACGTGGGATCTGCACGTGACAGAAGTCCTGCGAGTCGATCTCGAAGAAAACCTCGCGATGATCCGCGACTCCATCGCGTTTCTCGTCGCCGAAGGCCGTCGTGTGTTCTACGACGCCGAACACTTCTTCGATGGCTATCGCGCCAACCCGGACTACACGCTCCAGACGCTGCTCGCTGCTCAAGAGGCGGGGGCCGAGGTGATTGTTTGTTGCGACACGAATGGTGGAACGTTGCCCGAACTGATCGTCGCCACGCTCGATGCCGTCCGTCGTGACCTGTCGACGCCGCTTGGTATTCACTGTCACAACGACTGCGAACTGGCGATCGCCAACTCACTCGCAGCGGTCGATCACGGAGCGATTCAAGTGCAGGGAACGATCAACGGGATAGGAGAGCGCTGCGGCAATGCCGACCTGATTAGCGTGGCGTCCAACCTCGCACTCAAGAAGTCCGGCTACTCAGTGCTTGAACATGGCAGTGGATTGTCGCATCTGACGGAACTCTCCCGCTACGTGTACGAACTGGCGAACATGAACTTCCGCAATGGGCAGCCCTTCGTGGGCCGTAGTGCGTTCGCGCACAAAGGGGGTATGCATGTCCACGCGGTCAATCGCATCGCGCACAGTTACGAGCACATCAACCCAGAACTCGTAGGGAACGAACGCCGCGTCCTGGTAAGCGAGCTTTCAGGGCGTTCGAACATCGTCGCCAAGACGACCAAGTACAAACTGGATCATGACCAGGAACTGATGACGCAGATTCTCGCCCGGGTGCAGGAACTCGAGAACGAAGGTTATCAGTTCGAAGCAGCAGAGGCGTCGTTCGATCTGCTCGTCAAGAAACTGGCCCACACGTACGAACCCAAGTTTCGTCGTATTCACTACCGCGTGAATGTCGATACGCACGGCACCGACGGGACTGCCACACCATTGACCGAAGCAACTGTGAAGCTGCAGATTGATGGTACTGGCCCCGAACGGTACGAAGTCGGTGAAGGGGATGGTCCGGTGAATGCATTGGACAATGCCCTCCGCAAAGCCTTGATACCGACGTACCCCAACCTCGGCAAAATGCATCTAGTGGATTACAAGGTCCGCGTCATCAACTCGACCGAAGGGACCGCCGCGAAAGTCCGGGTGGTGATCGAATCCGCCGACGAGCACTCCGTCTGGAGCACGGTGGGGGTTAGCGAAAACATTATCGAGGCGAGTTGGCTCGCGCTCGTCGATGCGCTGGAGTACAAGCTGTTCAAGGATGAAGGGGAGTTGCACTAGATCCGAAATTCGAAGCACGAAATTCGAAACAAATCCGAAGCACGAAGAATCGAAACGTTGTGTTCGCATGATGTGCTGCACTAGCAACACCATGTCCGACTTCGGCGTCCAATCTCGTTTCGAAATTCGAGATTGTTTCGGATTTCAGATTTCGAGGTTCCCCCAAACTCACCTTGTTTCCTGCCGTACCGCCGCCCGCGCACTCCGCGTCGGCTCGCCAGGCAGTTCACCGAAGGCTTCCCGCAGTTTGCTCAGCAGTGTTGACTGCGTATATAGACCACGGAGAGCGATCAGTTCCTTGTCGGTTCCTGGGGGAACGATAATCGTTAGCGGGACGCTATCCTGGCCGAACTGATTGAGCCATTTGAGAATCTCCTTGTCCTCCTGGGTGAAGTCCCCCACCATCGTCTCCACGCCGTGAGCGTCAATGAATTCTTTGGTCGCTTGAGTGTTCAGGGCGATCGCTTCGTTTGTCTTGCACACGGCACACCACGCGGCGGTAAAGTCGATCAGCATCGGCTTCCCCTCTTTGCGGAGTTCAATCATGCGTTGCTCGGAGAATGGTGTCCACGCAAGATGATATTCCGAGTGCGACTGCGATTGCGGGAGGAACGGCAGCAGTCCGTAGTAGACGATCGGTCCGCACACCACGAGCGTAGCAACGCGATTCAGCCACTTCTTGCGGGCCGGACTGAACGGACCGGTCATGTTCGACAGCATCCAGATGCCCAATGCCAGTCCGAGCAGCAGCGTGCAGACGGACAGCACCAGATGCGCCTGGATCGAACCCATCAGCCAGACACAGGTGCCCAACAGCGCGAAGCCGGAGAGCTGCTTGAACTTCACCATCCAATCACCCGGCCGGGGAATGAAGTCGACAATGCGCGGGAACATCCCGGCCAGAACATAGGGCGAAGCCATGCCTAGTCCCATCATGCCGAAGATCACAAATGACATATGCGGCGGTTGCTTCGCCAGGTACGCCAGCAGCGGAGCGATAAAACCACCAGTGCAGGGGGTCGCCAGCAGCGTCGCGAGAATCCCCGTCGAAAACGCCCCCAGCAGACCTTCCTTGTGTGACGACGATGATGGCAGAATGCCCGAGATGGGGAGTTCGTACACGCCCAGCAGACTGAGTCCCATCGCGAATATCAGCGCGATCAACACGAGGTTGAACGTCTGATCCTGGAACAGATGCCCAAAGCCGACCCCGGCAACCACCGCCAGTCCAGCGAGAATCAGAAACACGGTCAACACGCCGAGGGTGTAGAACAGGTTCAGCATCAGGATGCGAACGCGGCTCTCGCCCGCCTGCTGCACAAGGCTGAGGATCTTGATCGACAGCACCGGCAACACGCACGGCATGACGTTGAGGATCAGCCCGATCAGAAACGCTCCAAACATCGCCGTCGGGAGTGATGTGAATTGATCTTCACTGGCCACCGCGAGACCGAGGTTTTCAAGAGCACCAGTGACCATCCTATGTACCGTAACTGGTGCCTCCGGTGCCGCTGGCATCGCCGCGACGACATCTTCGCTCCGCTGTGCCGTTCCCAGCGAGAACGGAATCGTCAGTGGACG
>JAGQQB010000422.1 GCA_020426425.1 Planctomycetaceae bacterium
GGACTTCCTTCGCCAGTTGCTGGTAGAAGGGAATGAGGTGCGGACCCCATTTGTGTGGCTTCGGGGTGCAAATGCGACCGATCGTCCATTCGCTCGGAGAAGAAACTGGATCGAGGACGACGTTGCTCTGTGCTGCCGTGACCTGGTCTGTAGTGCATGGTTCCAGAGGGATTCGGCACGATTCGGAGAAGCGTGCGACACTCGTTCGTGCTGGCAGCGGGACCGCTTGATAGAGCACGCGTCCACCTGCATCGCCACACTGTTGGGCCAACCAACGGGAGCAATACACGTGCTGCGTCGCCGGCACGCGGCGACCTGCGGAGTGCTGATACTGGATCGACGGAATGGTGATGCCATGGGGAACGCGGTCGGCACTGGTGTTATGCCAAAGGATGAGGTCGGGCCGAATCTCCCGCAACTTCGCATGCGTGATGCGGGACTGATGAATGACTTCAGCGAACGCGAACTCTTGTCGTGTCAGTAGCGTGGGCGGCGAGAGAAACCAAATGGTGTGTTGCCAGTTCGGCAAGGCGCGCGCAGTCGTCCACGCACACGCGGCCGTTCCACCGCAAATGTTGCCGACGTTGCAAACCTGCAGCAAATGCATCACGAGCCTGTGGGTGCTGTCGTCGCGTGCTGGGAAGCGGTCGTCCGTGCGCTCCACTTGCGCTGGAATACGTCAAAGTCACGGGCCCACAGTTCTCGTCGATCAGGCAGGAGCGACGTCGATTGATGTCCGGTATGCTCCAGCGGCAACTCAGAGACAAGTGCAAGTGCGGGCGTTGTTGTGTCACGGGAGGTCAGCAGCAGGCGACATTGCAGATCGGTATCGGAGAAGTAGAGTCGCAATCGCTTGTCGAATTCGTTGAGTATCGCGAATGTCTCAGTGCGGATGGCGAGACACCATCCGGCCAGAATGTGCGACCGGCCCAGATCGTGGATGATCGCTGGTAATCGTCGTTCGGCACGCCAGGCGGCGCCACTGAGCAAGGCGCTCGATTCCAGCAGTGGCTCAATCAGCGGTTCCACCCAAGGCCCGTGCGTGATGGTGTCGTTGTTCAGGAAAATCAGGGTCTGGACCGCGTGATTCCGCTGAAACCAGCGCGCTCCGCGATTCCAGGCGTACGTCACGCCGTGCCGCTGAGGCAGGGCGAGCAGGGTCGTGTGACGGTCAGCAATCAGTTGCAACGGACGGCGATCAACTGACGAGGGACTGCCATCGTCCACGATCACAATCGGGATTGCCGGATGGAACTGTCTCAATGTGCCCAAGCAGCGCAGTGTCAACTCGACCTGACCGTATTGAGCGATGACAATTCCGGCAACAGACACCTGCGACTCCTCCTGGAGGGGAGCCGCAGGGTTGCGCGATGGCGGTGCGTTGTCAGTTTTCAGTCATCAGCGTTGCGCCAGTCTTGTCACTGACGACTGAGAACTGTGAACGGTTCATTCGACACTAGCGCGTCTTGTGAATTGCTATTCAGTCTGCATTGGCAAGCCGCGCCAGTGTCGCACGATTCTCCGAATCGTGCCGAGTCCTTCTGCGGCAGCAATCCGCGAGTCCAAGTTCGTCGATCAAGTTGGACTCAATCCGACTCGGAGAGTCGGACGACACTGGGGCATCCTGAACAACGGGACGCAAGACGCTCTCAGTGTCATTCGAGCCGTTCGCCACGGCCGGGACGGCTGTGCAACGTAGTTCTGAGTCGCCTTCTATTGTTATTCACATGCCTGACGGCGACAGTCACATTGGCCGCGCCTCCCGCCATCACCCGACTCAGCCCTCCGGCGATTCAGCGCGGAACAACCGCGACGCTCGACCTGCAAGGGGCGCTCGGCGACCGACCTGTCAGCATCTGGTGCAGTCGCCCTGAACTGACGTTGGAACTCGCAGAGGACAAGCCGCAACTCACGGTCACCGCATCGGGTGATGTCACTCCTGGCCTGTGCTGGATTCGCCTGCACAATGCAGAAGGAGCAACTGAGCCACTACCGCTGCTCGTCGGCGTGCTGCCACAGATTGCGGAAGTCGAGCCGAACAATTTGCCGCGTGAAGCGCAGCGTATCGAGACCTTGCCCAGTGCGATTCAAGGAGTGCTGCACAAGTCGGGCGAAGTCGACGTGTATGCGGTCGAACTTCAGGCAGGCGATCGATTGACCGCCTCCGTCGCCGCGAACTCTGCTTTCGGTTCGCCGATGGACCCGGTCCTGCAACTGCTCTCGGCCGATGGTTTCGTGCTCGACCAGAACGATGATACGCATGGCAACGATCCGCAACTGAGCGCGACGATCGATCGCGCTGGCATCTACTACCTGCGTCTGTTCGCATTTCCCATCGGCTCCCAACAGCACGATCAACTTCGCTGGCGGAGCGGACTATCTGTATCGACTCACGCTCACCACACGACCGCTGGTGGAGACGCTGGTCCCTTCGGCGACGGGTGGCACCGTCGGACTGCTGATCGACGGCGAGTTGACGGAGTCTCCACTGGACACGCCCGGCTGGCATCAGTTTCGACCAACGTCTGTCGTTGATGCTCCGCTGCTGGAATGGACGTCCAACGAGCCACTGACGGTAACCTCCGACTGCCGCGTCTGGGGCATCCTGCATGATCCACCTGAAGGCGCGCGGCTCTCGTTGCCGGTCACCAAAGGCACCAGTTACCGCATTCAAGTGCGAGCACAGTCGATCGGTTCCGACCTCGACCCCGTCTTGACCATTCGCAATCCCGCCGGGGACGTCCTCAAGCAAACGGACGACATCAGTCGCGATGCCCGCGATGTCGACCTCGTGTGGAAGGCCGGCGCGGAAGAGACAGTCACGTTGGACATCCGCGATCGTTTCGCGCACGGGGGACATCGCTACTACTTCGAAGCCCGCATCAGCCCGGATGCCCCGTCCGCCAATTGCACCATCGCGGCAACCCGGTTCGTCCTGCCGCGTGACAAGGAACTGGACATCCCGGTCACCATCACCCGCACTGGTGGACTGAGTGAAGAAATCACCTTCACCGTAGCCGGCTTGCCCGATGGCGCGGAGTGCGTACCCGTCGTCTCCGCCGGTAAAGGAGATTCCGCCAAGAAGGTGATGCTCAAGCTCAAAGCTGGCTCGGCGATGGCGTTCAATGGACCGGTTCAGGTCATCGGCACGTGGAAGGCAAGTGAAGAGGAGCGTTCCATCACCGCAACGACTCCATCACCACTGCCCGGTTGGGAGTGGACGCAAGCGTGGGTGACGATTCCAGC
>JAGQQB010000423.1 GCA_020426425.1 Planctomycetaceae bacterium
TTCGTTCACGTTCCGGTTCAGTGTAGTTCGAATGAGCGTGGTCATTACGATCGTTCAGCAAGCCAACCAACCGATGATGCAACTTCACTCCAATCAGTTTGCACCTCTCGCACGTGTCCAACGTGATTCGCTCGCCGACGCTTTGGGAGTCCCAGAAGTCTGAGTAATTCACAATCTGCTCGTACACCGCTTGCCCATTCTTTCGGGTGTACCCCGACACTAATTCCTTGTTGAAGTCCGAAAGCTTGTTATCAAACACCCAACGTCGCACGCACTCAAAAACGAGATTCCACATCATCACAACCGCTGACCGGTATAACCGCAGTTCCAAGCATCGACACGCCTCCGCATGCAGCATCGCCTGAGGTTCGGTCAAGCTGTAATCCTCTGCAAGCTTCCGCAGACGGCTTGAGGCCGCAGTGTCATCAACCACGACTGCCAAGGTTGAACTGGCCTCATCGAAAAGCACATCCAGAATCGGCGCCAGTCGACCTTGAACCGTTGACACGCACCGAGCAGAGTCGGCGCTGGCAAGTATTGACGTCTTATTCAACAACACCGAAATCAATGGTGCGAGGGATCCAGCCGCAACTTGTGTACGACTAAGACCGGACTCATCAATCGAATCCAACCACTCACGAATTGCATCTGCAAGTTTCTTGTTGTGATACCCCAATTTCACTTCGCCGGGATTCTCGTACGCTTGAATTGCGTGCGCAAACCACCCCACTCTTAGCACACTTTGAAAGGTTACCTCGCTAATGTCCATGCCCCCTCCAGCAACAACAACATATAAACTGTGCGAACCCGTTGGGTTCGCACATGAACGATTCACGTCGAATCAGACACCGCGAACAACTACTCCACACGCTCGAACCGACTGCTGGTTTGTTTCGTGTAGTAGCCGACGTACTCGATCTGTTTCAGGTTGTTCGGCAGTGTGGCGGTGAGCTTATCGCCGTTAATGGTTGCCGTCAGGGTGTGCTCGGCGCAGTTGATGGTGACTTCGAGTTCGAAATCGTCGGTCGGTCTGAAGTCGGCGTTGACCTTGGCCAGATTGCCGAGTTGGGACCAGTCGCCCTGGAAGGCGACATGTTGGCCCAGGCCGATCGCGGTGCCGACTTTGATGGTCCCGGCGTTGCTGGGCTCCTGGGCGAAACAGAACAGAGCGTTGCGGGTCCTGCCCGAACTGACCGTGCTTTGATACCGCACACGGAAGGTCCCTTCGCGAATTGGTTCGGCGAGTTTCTCCAGAGCGAGGCATTCGCCTTGTCCGGTGAGTTCGATGCCGCCATCCACCTTGGTGACCGTGCCGCCGCGAACAACAGCGAACTGGCCGGTTTCATCTTTGCCTGGCGCGAGTTCGGCGGAGACTTTCCGTTTCGGAGGAGCCTCATGCTTCCACCAGTCGGGACCATCGGCGAGGACGCTGGCGTCGTAATCGATGAGTTGCTGCCGCAGCGCGGCGAATCGTTCGGGCTGCTGTTCGGCGAGATCGGTCGTTTCCTGCCAGTCGTCGGCAATGTTGTACAACTCGAACTTTGTCAAATCGTCCGAGCCGACAATCTTGTAGTCACCAATTCGCAACGCCACCTTGTACTGACTGGGAGCAAGATGGTTCCGCCAATACAGCGGCTCCGCACGCTCGATCCCCTGCCCGGCAAACAGCGGCACGAGACTCGTTCCATCGATGATGCGGTCTGCTGGCAGCGGAACATCGACGATGTCGCAAATGGTGCTGAAGATGTCCGAGCCAATGACCGGCGTCTCGCACACGCTGCCCGGTTCCACATGCCCCGGCCAGCGGATCATGCCGGGTACGCGAATGCCCCCTTCGTGAGTATGCCGCTTGCGGCCCCGCAAGCCGCCAGTCGAACCGCGCGTACGGCCTTTGAGACCGTTCCCTTCCGGACCGTTGTCCGAGGTGAAGAAGACGCAGGTGTTCTCGCGAAAGCCGAATTCATCGACTGCGGACATCAGTTTGCCGAAGGCGGCATCCATCTGCGTGACGTTCCCATGATGCTGCCGCAGATCGGGATCGTCGAGATGTTGATACGGTGCCATATATTCCGGCGCGCTCTCAATCGGCAGATGCGGCTCATGCGTCCAGACGGTGATGAAGAATGGCGGCGCATCGGCTGGTCGCGACTTGAGCCACTCGATGGCTTCGCTCACCGCGAGAATCGCGCTCGGCCCTTGCATCGGTCCGACCGGTTCCCGATTGCGGACATAGTTCGTCGGATTCAGATGATTCGGCGCTGCGTTGTTCTGCGTCGCCAGCCAGTGGTCGTAGCCATGATCATCCGGCTGCGGCTGATCGGGACTGTTGAACTTCCCGTTGAGATGCCACTTCCCGGCATGGCAGGTGCCATAGCCTCGCTGCTTGAGCAACGTCGCGATGGTGATCTCCGACGTCCGCAGATGGTACTCGCTCCCTTCCGGAATCCAGCGCCATACGCCGTTCCGGTACGGTGTGCGACCAGTCAGGATGGACGACCGCGATGGCGAGCACACCGAACAGGCCGAATAACACTGCGTAAACCGCATCCCTTGAGTCGCGAACTCGTCGAGATGGGGCGTTTTGATTTCAGGATGCCCCTGACATCCCAGATCGCCCCAGCCGAGGTCATCGGTGAGGAACACGATGAAATTCGGCGTTGACTGGGCGCCGTGAGCAAGGTGGCCGGTGAGCAGTACGAATGACAACAGAGCGAGACGTAGCATGGAGACCGTTGGGTAGAGGGGCTAAGGGAACTGGTGACGACTGGAGTTACTCCCGCGTGATGAACTCATCGAGATTCAGCACGGTGCGGGCAATGACGATCCAGGCGGCGGATTCGGTCGTTTGTGGCACTGGTGTATCCGGATCGGCGTGGTTCAGCTTCGCCGCCAGTTCAGGATGGGCCGCATAGTAACTGCGGGCGTCGTCCAGGAGTTGCTGTAGCGCGGCGGATTCATCGGCGGTTGGTAAACGCGCGGTACACAGAGCGAAGGCACGCTGCAGTCGTTGCATGTCATCGCTTTGCTCACGCGTGATACGTACGGCCAGATGCTGTGACGCTTCCACAAAGACGTCGTTATTGAGCGTCTGCAGCGCCTGTAACGGCGTGTTCGACGCGCGCCGTTCAACACAGGTGGTATTCCCATCGGGGCAGTCGAAAGTGACCAGGTTCGGATGCGCCGCCGTCCGCTTGAAAAAGGTGTACATCCCGCGGCGGTAGTGATCATCCTTCGGCGAGACCGTG
>JAGQQB010000424.1 GCA_020426425.1 Planctomycetaceae bacterium
TTTGAAGATGCCGATCACGACGGCAAAGCCGATCAGCCCAAGGTCTTCGCCGATGGACTCTACATTCCCATCGGCATTGAACTGGGCAACGGTGGCGCGTACGTCTCGCAGCAGCCCAACGTCGTCTTCCTGAAAGATACCGATGGTGACGACAAGGCCGATCAACGCGAAATCCTCCTCAGCGGCTTCGACTCCGCCGACTCGCATCACTCGATCAGCGCCTTTGAATGGGGACCGGGGGGCGACCTCTACTTCCAGGAAGGGACTTTCCACCACTCGCAAATTGAATCACCTCACGGACTCAAACGCTCCCACAACGCCGGGGTCTTCCGCTACGAACCGCAAACGGAAAAGTTCGACATCTATGTCGAATACAACTTCGCGAATCCCTGGGGGCACTGCTGGGACGACTGGGGACAGGATTTCGTTGCCGATGCCTCCGGTGGAGCCAACTACTTCGCCGCCGCGTTTTCTGGCGAAGTCGATTTCCCCCGACAGCATCCTGGACTGAAGCAGTTCCTCGTCAAGCAGTGGCGACCAACATGCGGTTGCGAAATTATTTCGAGTCGCCACTTCCCCGACGAGATGCAGGGGGACTATCTGCTCAACAACTGCATCGGCTTTCAGGGAACATTGCAGTATCGCTTCAAAGATGCCGGCTCCGGCTTCCATGCCGATCCGGTCGAACCACTCGTCCGTTCATCCGATCCCAATTACCGACCGGTCGACTTGATGTTCGGTCCCGATGGCGCCCTGTACATCCTGGACTGGTTCAACCCGCTGGTCGGGCACATGCAACATTCCATCCGCGATCCGAACCGCGATCACATGCATGGCCGCATCTGGCGCGTGACCAACAAGAATAAGCCGCTGCTCACACCGCCCAAAATCGCCGGTGTCGCCACACCGCAACTGCTCGATCTGCTCAAGGAACCGGAGATTCGTACTCGGTATCAGGTGCGGAGCGAACTCGGCGCCCGGGATCGCGATGAAGTGCTGTCCGCCGTCGAGACCTGGGTAAAGCAACTCGACACCACCGACGAGCGTTACGAGCATCACCTGCTCGAAGCGTTGTGGGTGAAGCAGCACCATCACGCAGTTGATCAGCCATCACTCGAAACACTACTCAACGCGAAAGACTACCGCGCCCGAGCAGCCGCCACGCGCGTACTGTGCTACGTGCGCGATCAAGTCAACGATCCCCTTGCGTTGCTGCAGGCACGGGTGAATGACGAACATCCTCGCGTACGGCTCGAAGCGGTACGCGCGTTGAGTTTCTTCGACTCTCAGCAGGCGTACGACATTGCGGTAGAGTCGTTGCTGTACGACCAGGACGAGTACCTGGAGTACGTGCTCAAGGAAACGCTCGATACTTTGGAAAAGCGGATCGCAAGACAGTAACGCCCTTTATCGAGACCATGGCACGCTGGCCCGACAACACCCGCGCGAACCTCACCGCTCTGCTACTCATCTTCGGCCTGTTGCCGCTGCTGTGCTGGCTGGCCTGGTGGTTCGTGCGCGGTTAGTGTGCCAGCCATAGTCGTGGATCGCTCCGCGATCCAACGTAACGATCGCAAGGTGATCGTTCACAGATGCTGGAAGACCAACGAACAGAGCGGGGAGAGACGCACAATCATGGCAGTACGCGTCGAATTCATGACTCGAATCCTGATGCTCATCGTCTGCTGCGCTACGCCGCACGTCTCCTTAGCGCAAGAGATCACCACCGGTTCAGCCCTCTCACTCCTGGGGGAACGGCCACCAGCCCCACCGCAGGGTTACCGGACCGGCCAAGAAGCATTGCAGGCGATTCGGTCTGGCAAGGTCCGTGCGATGCACGTGCCACTCGAATCCACTGACATCATCGAGCAAAAGAATGTCGAATACGGCCGTGTCGATGATCGTCCACTGCAGCTGGATCTTTATCAGCCTCGGTCTCGACCGCAACCAGTTCCCGGCGTGCTCCTGATTCACGGCGGCGCCTGGAAGGGGGGGCACAAAGAGGATTACACCATCTATGGACGGCGACTGGCGGCGCTCGGTTATGTCGTCGCATCAGTGAACTATCGACTCTCGGGTGAGGTAAAGTTCCCGGCTCCGGTGGAAGACTGCAAATGTGCCGTCCGCTGGATCCGAAAGAACGCTGCGGAACTGGGTGTGGACCCCGATGCCATCGGCGTCGCGGGCGGGTCCGCCGGTGGTCATCTTGCGTTGATGGTCGCGTACTGCGATTCCTCGGCCGGCTTCGAAGGGACGGGCGGCCACGACGACACAAGTAGCGCCGTACAATGCGTTGTCGATCTGTACGGACCGACCAACCTGACAACGAACTTCGTCCGCCAGAACCCCTTCGCGAAACAGGTGGTCGGCGAGTTTCTGGGGACATCGATCGATGACAACCTCGCGCTGTATCAGCGGGCGTCTCCCATCATGCATGTCACCAAGAATTCCCCACCGACCTTGATCCTGCATGGGACTGCCGACGACGTGGTCCCTGTCAACCAGAGCGATCTTCTCGCCCGCAAACTGGCGCAGGAAAAGGTCCCCTACGTGTACGATCGCCTCCCCGGCTGGCCGCATGCGATGGATCTGTCACAGGACGTGAATGATCGCTGCGTCTGGTTCATGAACCGGTGGTTCGATCGATGTCTGAAGAATCGTGAGCCAGTGCCACAGCAACCGTTGGCGACGCAGCCGCCACCTGCCTCACAACCACAGGAGGCGGCGCAATGATCTGGGATCGGCTCAAGGGACATCAGACGCAAGTCGAGATGTTCCGCCGCGCCATCGACCGGCAGCGACTCGCACATGCTTATCTACTGGTCGGATCACATGGCATTGGCAAACGACTGTTTGTGCATCTGCTGGCGCAATGCCTGTTCTGTGATCAGCATGCCGAAGAAGAACTGCTCGCCTGTGGACGCTGCTCTGGCTGCAAACAGGTACTGGCCGGGACGCATCCAGATCTGCTCGAAGTCGGCTGTCCTAAGGGGAAGAAGGAGTTGCCAATCGAACTGCTCGTTGGCCCACCTGAGCGGCGTGGACGCGAAGGACTCTGTCACGATCTTGCACTCCGGCCCATGTCCGCCAGTCGCCGCATCGCGCTGATTAACGACGCGGAACTGATGAACGAAGCCAGCGCGAATGCACTGCTTAAGACATTAGAAGAACCGCCGCGTGATTCACTCATCTTTCTGACCACGCCCGACACCGAACCCATCCTGCCGACCATCCGCTCCCGCTG
>JAGQQB010000425.1 GCA_020426425.1 Planctomycetaceae bacterium
CCTTGGCGACGACCGAGCGTCCGAAGTATTTGCATATCGCTGGACAAGCAACGCTCGAACGATCTGGCAGCCGGCCTTACTTCGGCAGCATTCCCGACTTCAGTTCTGATGCTGCTGGCTATGCGATTCAAGGTGTCGCTCCGGGCAGCCCTGCGGAAAAGGGGGGCATCCTGGGTGGGGATTTGATCATTCAACTGGGCGAACAGAAGATCGGTGGGCTGGATGACTTCGATTTGGCGCTGCGTCGGTTCGCGCCGGGTGAGGAAGTGAACGTCACCGTGGTGCGTCAGGGAGCCGAAGTGAAGCTCAAGGTGACGCTGGCGGCTCCGCGCGGCTGACACATGCTCGCCGCGAACTCTTCCCCGGCAATGATTTTGGGAACATTCGCCAACGGATTTGCGTCGAGTAACATATGAGGCAGGGGCAGATTGCGCCCCCGGTGCGGCTGTTGGTTCTGGACAGAGCCGGTTTCAGCCCGTAAGTTGAATGACGCCAATTGGTTCGTGACGATCGATGGGGATCGCACGCAGCCGGCGAGGAGAGTCGAATGGCGACCACACAAACCCGACCGACAACCAACACGGCGGGATACGTCGACTTTGACGAATACATCGACTATCAGCTGAAGAAAGCCCGCAGCGGCATTCATCAGACAGATATTCTGGTGGGGAGCGTCGTTCTTGCGCTGATTGTCTTCAGCTATCTGCTCGTGTTCGTGGTGTTCGATCAGTGGATCGTCCCAGGCGGGTTCGGTGTGACGACGCGACTGGTGATGCTCGGGCTGTTTCTGTCGGCAAGTTGCACATGGGGGTATTACCGCATCGTGCAGCCGCTGCTGCAACAGATCAATGTGCTGTATGCCGCGCGACAGATTGAACGGGCGTTTCCCGAACTGAAGAGTACGCTGCTCACCTGGGTGGAACTGCGGAAGAGCGGGAAGCGCATTCCTCCCGAGATTCAGTCGGCAATTGAAAAGCGGGCGGCAATGGAGATGTCGCATCAGGATGTCGAGCAGGCGGTCGACCGGCGGTTCCTGTTGCGCGCATCATATTCGCTCCTGGCGGTGGTGGTGCTGTTCTGCGGATACGCGCTGCTATCACCCAAGGGGATTTCGTCGTCGCTGTGGCGCGCTTTGTTTCCGACGTCGACCGTCAATGTCGCGACGCGGACGGAGATTGTGGAAGTCACTCCGGGCGATACTGAAGTGCTCGCGCGGTCGCAGCTGGAAGTGTCGGTCACGCTGGCCGGTGTGATTCCAGACGAAGTGACGCTGCTGTTCGCGACGGCGGATCGTCGTTTTGTCGATGAACCCGTCACCATGCGTCCAGTCGACGAAGTCAGCAATCGCTTTGTCGGTTTGCTCGTCGGTGAGAATGGACGCGGGTTGATGCAGGATGTCACGTACTCGGTCGTCGCCGGAGATGCCCGGTCGCGCGAGTATCGGGTGCGGATCAATCAACCGCCGTCGGCCACGGTGCAGGAGGTCGCGTACGACTATCCGACGTACATGGGAATCGACGACACCACGCAGCAGGGGAGTACGATTGATGCGTGGGAAGGAACCATCGTCACGGTTAAGGCCGAGTCGAACGTGCCGGTCAAGCGGGCGACGCTGATCATGTCCGACACCGACGACATCTCCGTGCGGGCGGAAGAGTTTCCGATGCAGATCGTCGGCGGAACGGAGCTGTCCGCGACGTGGCAGTTGCAGTTCCGTCAGCAGGATGGCACATTCGCGCGGTTCTATCACATTCAGGTCGAGAACGAGCGCGGCGAGCAGGATCCTCAACCAGCGGTTCACACAATCAAGATTCGTCCCGATCTGCCGCCGCAGGTGGAACTGCTGAGTCCGACCACCGACATTCAGGCACCGGCGAATGCGATCATTCCGCTCGTGTATCAGGCGCGCGATCCCGACTTCCTGCTCCGACGGGTGACTCTGCGGTTCCGCAAGCAGGGGGAGGAGCTCCCCCTCGCGCCGACGCTGTACGAAGGGCCGCCGTACGTGAGCCTAACGAATGGGACCTACCGGCTCGATCTGTCGAAACTCGTGCTCAAGCCGGGCGATCGGCTGACGTACCTCGTCGAGGCCGAAGACAACATGGAGCCGTTCGGCGATCGCATTGGCAATAAGCGCCGCACGCAGCCGCTCAACATCGACATCATCGAGCCGGTTTCGGAAGAACAGGTGCAGGAGGATTTGCGGCAGCAGGAACAGCAGATTCAGGAGCAAATCAAGCAGCAGGAAGAACAACGTCGCGAGATGCACCAGGAACCGGGGCAGCCCGGTGATGAAGGGGACGGCGACCCTGGCCAGCAGCAACCACCTGCGCCGGGTGAGGAACCGAATCCTCGCGATGCGGGCGATCCGATGCCCGCCGATGGCGATCCCCGCGACAATCCGAATCAACGGAATGTTGGCGATGAGGGAAGTGGCGAAGGGAATCCGGGCGAGCGAGCCAAGCCTGGACAGAATCAGGGGCAGCAAGGGGACTCACAGGGGACCGGTGAGAACGGACCCAACGGTGAGGGCCAGCCGGGGATGAACAACGATCCTGCGAATCCATCGCAGCCGGGCGAGATGCAGAAGCCGGGCGCTGAAGGGGCGCAGGATGGGAACCAGACGCCGGGCGATCCTCAGCGCGGCTCGGGTCAACCCGGGACGCCTCAGGCTCCGCAACAAGGAGGCGAAGGACAACCAGTCGATCCGAACAATCGGCAACCCAATCAGGGACGGCAGCCGAGCCAAGGCGCCAATGGTGCCGACCCTGCGAATCCCGGCGGTCAACGCACGCAAGGTGGAGATCGGAATTCGCAGCCCCGCAATGAGCAGGCGGAGGATGATGAAGCGCTGCGTGAGTTGCTGAAGTGGCACGAGAAGAACCAGCAAGAGAAACAGTCGCAGCAGGCGCCTGGGGAGAGTAATCCGAAAGGACAAGGGCAATCGCAAGGGACCGAGCCTACGAATGGCGGCGAACAGCAGCCGGGTGACATGCCGCCCAATGGTGGCCAGCAAGGCAACAATCAGGGAACGCAGCCCAGCGGTAACCCTGGTGACAATTCTGGCAACAACTCCGCGAAACCACCTACGCCGGGACAAGCACCGGATGGTCAACCTGGCCCCATGCCGGGTGATCCTATGCCGAACAACAATGGCACGGATGGAATGGGTCCCGACGGCATGCCGAACGATTCTCAGCCGGGGACCAACAACGGTCAGGGCAAGCCACAACAGG
>JAGQQB010000426.1 GCA_020426425.1 Planctomycetaceae bacterium
GGGGGACTTGCGAGCGCCTGTTGAAACAACGGGTCGGTTGGGGTGAGCTGGATCGATGTCGCCAGTTCTTCCGCAGTGGGTAGACACTGGAACCACTCACCTTGGCAACGTTGCCGCAGTTCTTCCAGCAATTGCTGTGCGTAGCGAACCCACGGGAGAGGAAACCGAATGTCGTGCAGTTCCGGCTTGGGCTTCCCTTTGGCTTGTGGAACATCGGCGATCGCCGCGAACTCGGGCAGAGTTCGCTGCTTGAGTTGTGCCTTCCAGTGCTTCTTAAATGGTGCTCGCAATGGCGTGCTGAGCAGCCCCGCCATGGAATCAATACTGACATGCGGCAACTGCGGTGAACACAACTGCTCGATGAGCCGCTTCAGCACGCGCGGATCTGCCGCGAGTTGTTCCTTGTCTTGTTTGAGCACCGCCAGTGCATCTGGCTCGCCGGGGAATGCAGTGATCACCGCCGATTTCAGCGGCGCCGCCTTCATTGCAGAGAGTAGCAATTCTTCCTCAGGCGGTTCCGCAAGTTGCCCCGCCAAGTCGTGCAACGACGCCGGGTAGGCATTTGGATGACCGCGATGCTGCTCCAGTTGCTGCACCAGCGCCAGCCCCAGTTGTTTCACCGGACTCACCTTCGCCGCACGCTTCGCCACAGTACCGCCCTTTCCCTCGTGATGCCCGCATTCGATCAACTGCGTGACATATCTCCCGTAGGAGTGTAGCGGCTGATCCAGCACTCGAAAATCGAGCCGAGAACGCAGCCCTCGCCCTGCACCTTCCTCCCCGGCAACGCTCAATGCACCGTACTGCGACAGCCCCCAGCATCCAGGCACTCAAACCCGGCAAGCGACTGACACCTTGCCACAGTTGCGTGACTTGCGGAGGACGCCGCCGCGAATTGCGACTCCGCACGGCCCTTGGCGATCGAAAGACATTCTACTCAACGTCGAATTTGAAGTCATTTGGCCCTTCGGCGGTCACCTCTGCAGCGAGGCCTGATGACTGCACGTTGCCATACTTCTTGGCGACCAGTTCCTTCGCTTCCGGCATCACTCCGTTGGCATCCGGCTCTCCCTCAACCACCTTCCGCACGGTGACAACATGCTTGCCAGCGATGGCACCATCGTTCGGACTGAAGGTTGTCAACGTGAACCGACCTGTGACATCGGTCTTTCCAATGGCTGTGCGTTTGTCCTGGAATGTTTCGGTAAACATCACCGTGGCATCGGCTAATGGAGATCCATTTTGGAACACAACACCTGTGGCGGGATAAACCGGCGGTAAGTCCTCGTCAACTCCGGATGAGCAGCCCAACATCGCACTGATGACAAGTGCAGAAACCGGCAACGATTGACGACCGGGGCAATTCATGAATCCAACAACACGCATGCCAATTCTCCCACTCCAATCAAGGACTCAAGTCCAGAAGCGCCTGAAAAACAACGACATAGTAAACACCAGGAGCCACAATGCGAGGCACTGTGGCTCCTTTCGATCAACCAGGGCTCACACGAGCCGGAACGAGCAATTGTGATGCGATTACCACTCGCCAACCACTTCGCTACCATCGCGCGACCCGAGGGCCTTGCGAATGTTGTGGTCGACGTTCTCGGACATGAACCGCACCGAACCATCGGCCAGTCCCATGTGAGCACCACCCGTGTGTGAGCTGGAGAATGCGACCCGCAGGTCATTGTCATCAGGGGTGTTGCCAGCCCCATCGGTGCCATTCGCCAGGTTAATCACCGCTCCAATCGAACCGAGGTGACGATGCGTCTGGTCCCGAATGGTATTGCTGCCGATGAAGTCGTGGTCGACCAGGCGTTTCTCCTTGGTGGCAGGATTCACCCAGGCGGAGAGCCACTCCCCGACGATCACGGTGTTGCTGGTCCCATCCATGACATACTCAATTCGAACGCCGTGAATGGGGAGCAGAATGCCATCCATCCGGTTGTGTCCGCCACCATGCACATCGAAGTCGCTGATCCCGATGGAGTCATCCATGTGGCTCTTGTACTCACCACTACGATTCGTGACCGGATTAGCGATACTGCCGCTTTGGACACCGCCATAACTGCACGGAATCCGGTTGTCGATCCCTTCACGGCTGACATCGCGAGGATCGGCAGTCGAGGGGCAACGGAATACGGGAATCTGGTTTTCCAATGCGGCTTCCAACACGCCATCGTCATCCCAGGCATTGGCGTTCGCTGTAAAATTCGCACCAAAAGCATTCCAGTTAATGGTGTTGTACAATGGGGCCTGATCAGCGAAGGGGAGAATCATCGCCGTCCAGCCAACACCCACACCATCCGACCCACTGTTGGTGTCCGACCGCATGATCCCAACCGGGAAGATGGTGTGGGTTTCGTGGTAGTTGTGCAGGGCCAGCACGAGCTGTTTGACGTTGTTCTTGCACTGCGACCGCCGGGCCGCTTCCCGGGCCTGCTGGACTGCTGGCAGGAGCAGGGCAATGAGAATTGCGATGATCGCGATAACGACCAGCAATTCAATGAGGGTAAATCCTCGTCGAGAGTGTGACTTCATGAATTGGGCCTCCAGTTAGGGCAACCTGAAAACTGAGATAAGGAATCCAGCATAGATACTGCCTGTTAGCCGGGATCGGTGTCAGTTGGACTCGGTTCGTCACTGGGGCCAGTTCCTGGTGGAACGGTGCCCGAACTAAAACAAGACGAAAGGTTCAACAACGACGCAAAAACCAGCAGCAGCAACAGACGTTTCATGAGCTTGAAAGACTTGGAGTGCGGGTTGACTGAGACGCGGCCAGAACATTTCCGACCGCGTCGCCAAAGCTGGAATCAGCGAGCTAGAACTCGCCAACCACCTGTCCGTCATGTGCACAGTTCAGGTACACAAAGGTCGGGATGTTGATGTTTTCGTTGATGAATCGAGTCGACCCATCACACAGCAGGAAGTGGGCTCCCCCTTCATGCATGCTGGAATACGACCAGCCATGTGTCTTGATGCAATCGACGTTGGTACCGACGCAGGTCGAATCGCTGGGACCGTTAATCGTATACCGCAACGTCTGGTCCATACTCTGAGGGTCTGTCTCATGGTAGTGGGCACGGCCAAACTGAAATTTCTTGCCTTGAGCCCAGCCGACCAAGTGATCTGTCCAGCGACGAGTCTGCCGGGCGTACTCGCCGACCATGACCGTATTGCTGGTGCCATCCTGAATTTCCGAAATCC
>JAGQQB010000427.1 GCA_020426425.1 Planctomycetaceae bacterium
GCGGCCGTCTTCTCACCGGATGGCACGTAGGTGCTAACAGCCTCAAACGACAGAACCCTGCGGCTCTGGAATACCGCCGATGGAGAATTCGTCCGTGAGTTCAGTGGACACGAACTGGCTGTCCTCGACGGCGAGTTCTCGCGGGATGGCAAAACGATCGCGTCCGGCGGCGAAGACTCGACTGCCCGACTTTGGAACGTCGCGACCGGGGAACTGCTCGCAACCCTTCAAGGACATATCGCGCCGGTCAATGGGGTCTCATTTTCGGCAGACGGTCAGCGGCTGTTCACCGCCAGCCAGGACCGCACTGCCAAGGTCTGGGACGCATCGGCGGGGCATCGAGGCAAGGAGATCCTGACGCTTGCCCAGCACAGCGAAGAAGTCACCGCCGTGGCCATCGACCCCGCTGGTCAAACTGTCCTCACCGCAAGCCGCGATGGTGCCGCCATCCTTTGGCTCACCGCCCCCTGGAAAGTGTCGCCGGTTGAGAACGCACCGCCGGCTGAGTAGTTCTCCTGCTCCCCTGTGCGGTCGACGGCGTCGTCCCTGGCGCAGGGGCGTCTGGTCGTGAAGCGTGGTGGACCAACCAACTCTCAGTCGTATCGCGGTTTGCGTTGCCCGGTCAGCCGAGGTCAGCGAGGTATCCGATGAGTGCCAGCAGGAGGGCCGTGAGCGCGACCAGGTCGGCGCATCCCAATAGATCGCTGCGCCCATGGCGACGGATGTACTGCAGCAATGCTCCAGTAGGGCAGCCGTACCGGCAGTAGGCGAGGGGAATCTTGAGTGCCGCGACGAGGCCCACCACGGCGATGACCAATGTTGGCCAGCCGGCAATCTGCCAGGCCCAGGCATCGAATGGTTCGATGTCGACCAGACTGAAGCCCAATCGCAGCATCGCGACGAGGACGCACCACAGGAGCAAGAGCGGCGGGATCAATGAGCAGATTGCGTGTCCGCGCGGTCCGAGTGACCAACGCTTGCCAAAGCGGTGAGCCGCCAGTTGCTGGACTGCCCCGTGCGGACACAGTCGCTCACAGTACAGGTTTTGACGGGCCACGGTGGGCCAGGTGGTCGCGACACCTGTCAGGACCACCAGGCCCAGTGCGGACGTCCAGGGAACACCACTCTGTGCCCAGCCAACAAACATCGCCTGCGATAAGAGATCGCAGTTCCAGTATCCGACCAAGGCGATAACGACGAGCATCAGGCGAGTCCGCGCCTGTCGCGAATGTTGGAGGGCGGTCGTCACCTGCATGATGGCGGCCAGGACGACCGCGATGGTCAGGGGATGGTGGTTGGTGACGGGGGCGGGCGACCGTAGTTCCGCCTGCGCGGCGGCAATCACTCCTTGAACGACCGCCTGACTGGTCATGGTCGCCCCGGAAACGCCGTCAGCCGGCGTCTGCTCCAGGTCGATGGCGGCGACCTCAGCCAGCGTGCGGTCGTTCAGTAACTTGGGAAAACTCGCATCTTCACCAAGGTAATTGACATACTCGGTGTTGTCGTAACTGCGGACGATCAGCAGCCTCACGATGGGCCAGTCCACTGGGAGATGGTCTGCGACTGCCTGGAAGCAGACGAGCGTTTCCGTCGGACCCTGATAGCCGATGATTGCATCGGCCGCAGGGGTCGTCCGCAGCATGCGGCCCAATACCTCGCCCGTGTCTGACCGCAGTTCGTACAAGCTGATACTCTCCGAGACCGGCACGAGTTCCGTGACCGTGGGAAAGATTTCGCGAAACCACGCGGCAGGGGGATCATCGGGGAACAGAGGATTCGGACGTTTGCCGCCGAGCCGTTTCACGATACCCCGCCACATGGCCACGCTAGTGAGTGTGGCACCGGACACGCCGTCAATGGTCGGACCGGCGGCGAGTTGGTCCCACGTCTGCCCCACAAGTTGCGGAAAGAATCGGTCGTCCAGCCGGACCTGTTCGACATGATCGCGCGTATCGCGACTGTCAAGAATGGAGACTCCAAGGAGTCGCTGCCTGGGATCGAACACCAGTAGGAGATTCGACGGACCGGAGAACCCAATGAATGCGTTCGACTGCGGTGCCGTTTGCAGGGCGAGTCCCAGTTGGTCGCCGTTGGCGGCCAGGAGAGGGCGCGTCCCAGTCGCGGCGTCGAGGTCACCCCAATCAGCGACTTCCGGGGCAATCGCCTGGACATCGTCCAGTGTTGCCATCCAGGTCGATTGCAGTGCCGCCCGGGCCATGGCTCGCTGATGTTGCCAACGGATCAACACCAGTACCATGGCGACCATGGCCAGACGACAGGTATGCAGTATCCAACCACGCAGGACGCTATGCCGACGCGGCTGCGGTGGCGATGCGGGCGGTGGCGGAATCGGCACAGACATGGAGTCCTGACGACTTAAGAACAGAATCTGCCACCGCGTTCGACTGCGGCGATCACTCTCAGCGCATGCAGTGTCTCAGCAACATCGATCGTTTTCCAGCGGGCAAGGGCGACAGACCGGACGTCAATTGTTACGTTTTCGATTCAATTCCACTGCTGCTCTTCCTACTTTCCCCAAGCCATCACCACGAGACAGCCATGTTCGCCATCAATGTTGTCCTGACCGTCAAAGATCCTGCGCACGTAGACCAAGTGGCTCAGCTACTGCGGCGTGCGGGACAACTCTCCCGCAATGAACCGGGCTGCAATGTGTTCGAGGTCTGCCACGCTGACAATGAACCGACGGTCTTCAATCTGATTGAACGCTGGGACAGCAAAGAGGCCTGGGAAGTCCACAAGACCGCCGAAGCGTTCACCACGATTTACCAACCCCAGGTGCTACCGCTGGTGGACCGGACGCCGTACTTCTGTGCGATTCTGGAGTAAGAAGGGGCGAGGGACCAGGGATTAGGGACGAGAAGCGTGGGAGCGCGCCCTTTGCAGTGTTGCGCTACCGGACGCCGGCGTCGACGAGGACTTGCATCAGGCCAGATTCGACCACGTTCTTCTGATTGACCCCTGCGGGAATGCCAGCTTCCTCAGCGCTGAGTTGGGCGAACACGATTTGGGCTTCGGCCACGAGTTTGTCACCGACATGTGCCACGACGTCGGTCACGCCTCCTTCCGGGCGAACATCGGCCAGCGTCGCCGTATAGACGATCTGGTCACCGGGACGCACATGGTGGTGATAGACCACCTTGGGCACCTTGGCGAGAAAGACGAGCGAGGAGAAGTTGTGCGTTTCCCC
>JAGQQB010000428.1 GCA_020426425.1 Planctomycetaceae bacterium
CCGCTACCGCGCCGCAGCGTCGCGAGGCGTCCGCTGGATGCTCGCTATGCAGAACGACGACGGCGGGTGGGCCGCCTTCGACCGCACCAAAGACCGGCGATGGATGGAGCATGTCCCCTTCGCCGATCACAACGCCATGATCGATCCACCGACGGCGGACATTACCGCCCGAGTGCTGGAGATGTATGGTCGGCTGGGCATGACGGCAGATCGTTCGGAGTTTCAATCTGCCCTGAAGTTCATTTGGCAAGAGCAGGAAGTCGACCACTGCTGGTACGGCCGCTGGGGCGTGAACTATCTGTACGGAACCTGGCAAGTGCTCGTCGGCCTGCAGGCGATTGGCGAGCCAATGAACCATCCCCGCGCTCAAGCCGCCGCAGATTGGATCGAGTCGGTCCAGCAGTCCAATGGTGGTTGGGGGGAAACTCCCCGCAGCTATGACGAACCGGAACTGCGAGGACAGGGGCCAACAACTCCATCGCAAACTGCCTGGGCACTGATGGGGCTGATGGCAGCCGGTCGAACCGACAGCGATGCCGTTCGGGATGGGGTCGGGTATCTGCTCAAAACCCAAAACGCCGACGGAACCTGGGACGAGCCAACCTACACCGGGACCGGTTTCCCACGCGTCTTCTATCTGCGGTATCATCTCTACCGCATCTCGTTCCCGCTGATGGCACTTGGTCGGTATGCTGCCCGACTGAGGATCGAAGACTAAGGATCAAGGATACGGTTGGGCCATCGACGCGGCGGCGCGAATGGGTCACGTTATCCACTTAGCTTGCCCATTCCCTCTGACTCGGTAAGTCGCTGCTCGCATCCTCCGGTACGGCTGCCGGGGCAGAATTCGCGTGATTCTGGCGCTCTGGGCGGGTATAATCCTGCAGTCTTTGTACTGACTCCGCGTAGCCAGATTGCTTTGTGTTGCCTGTCCGTCTTACCGCCCAGGGGATTCCGAGATGACCCAAGTCCTGGAAGAGAAGGAAGTTGCTGCCGCTGACGCACCGCCGCGTCGGCATCATGACGAGTTCAATGAGTTCAGCTACCGTCCAGTACCGATCATCGCCGTGACCGGATTCATCCTGGCGCTTGTGTCGTCGCTGGCTCTGTTTTTGTGGATCGCCCTGCCGATCACGCTGGTGGCGGCCGTTGTGGGGATTGCTGCAATTTGGACGATTCGCTCGTCGCAAGGAGCTTATGGTGGCCAGGCTTTGGCCATCACCACCGTCGTTCTCTCAGTGCTCTTCGCCGTCGGTGGTGTCACCTATCAGATGTATCTGTTCAAGACGGAATTGCCCGAAGGTTACAAGCGGGTCAGCTTCTACCGCGACATTTCCGAGAAGGGGATCGCCCAGACTCAGTATGGTCTGCAGCCGCATCCCGATATCCTCGCCCTCGATGGCGAGAAGGTGTTCCTCAAGGGCTTCATCTATCCCACCGAGAAAATGCAGGATCTGAATAAGTTCCTGCTGCTCAAGGACAACGGCCAGTGCTGCTTTGGCGGACAGCCCAAACTTGAAGACCGGATTGGAGTTGTGCTCAAGGAAGGGATGACGTTTGATCACACGTACAACCGCGTCTCGTTGTCCGGAACGTTCCGATTGAATCGGAACTATCATGGCGAGGACGCGTTAGAACCGATATTTCTGTTTGAAGCGGATAGCTGCAAACTTTCGGCCAGTGCCTTCTGATTTGATTCAAGTCAGGTGCGGATGACAGGGACGTCATGCTCCGCGGAGAGTGCCGAGCAAGCTGGGATGCACCCTATGATTACGCGTGGCTGGTATGCCCCGTTGCTTCTCGTCCTCGTGATGGGGTGCAATGAAAGCGGTTCTGACTACCGGACCGTCAACATTCCGGATGAGGTCCGGCCTACGGTTCCGGCAGATTCGGTCGCACCCACGGAGAATCCCGAAGACGATCAGGCCGTCCCCATGGACAATCGTGGTCCGCTTCCGCCGTCGGAAACGGAACCGATCGAACCACAGGTGCAACCTGAGGCAGTTGCCGGCACCCAGTCCGACGACGCAAGCGCGATCGATAACGCGTTGGCCGTCTCCACAGCACGCCCATTCGCTGTGCCTATGCCTGAACCAATTCTGCTTGCATCGGCCACTGCTGACTCGACTGATTCGGCGACAGACGCCAGCACAGTGCCTGGAACTCCATTGCCAGGGGGTATCAAACTGCTGATTCCCGAGAAGACGTTTCTACCTGAAGGGCCGGAAAAGGCACTGCGGGTGACGTTCGATGACATCGATCTGCTCAAAGTGCTCAACATGGAACCGGTGGTCCCCGAGGTGATGGATCATCTCCCTGATTGGATGCTCGCGTTGGATGGCAAACGTATTCGGCTGCGCGGCTGGATGTTTCCCCCATCGCGCGAGGATGGCATTTCGCGGTTCATGTTCGTCCGGGACAACGGCATCTGCTGCTTTGGTCGGCTGCCCAAGGTGTACGACAAACTGGCGGTGACCCTCAAAAGTGGGACCACAACCAGTTATATTCAGGGGCGGCCCTTCGATGTGATTGGCGTGTTGTCGATTGAAGCCGATGTCGAAGACGACGAAGTGATGTGGCTGTTCGCCCTCGACGATGCGGAAGTCAGCGTCGATTGACGTCACGCTAGCCACCGCTCAACACGCGGTCACAACACTGCAAGCACTACAATGTGGAAGGCCGACCGCTGCGGTCGGCGATGGGAAAAGTACCATGCGATCACAGCTCGTTGCCCTGACAATTTGCCTGCTGGGAGTCACTTCGGCGCACGCCGAGCATGTCTTGACCTCCTACTGCCCCTTCTGCAGTGCGCCAACACTCACGCTGACAGAACAGCTCAACACCGCGCAAACTGCGGTGCTGGTGCAATGGAAAGATGGCAAGCCAGCCAACCTGGACGAAGGCTTCAACGGCACCACCCAGTACGAAGTGGTCCGCATTGTGCATGACATGACGGGCAAACTCGCCAAAGGGGAAACCGTTCTGCTGGATCGGCATCGTGCCGGAAAGCCAGGTGATCTGTTCGTGCTGCTCGGCACCGTTACAGAGACAATCGAATGGAGCAGTCCGCTCGAAGTGACCGAGACCACATTCAACTACATGATTCAGGCGCCAACGAAAGAGTCCCCCACAACCGAGCGGCTCGAATACTTCCTGCGGTTCCTGGAGTACAGCGATACGATCATCGCCGACGACGCGTACGCGGAA
>JAGQQB010000042.1 GCA_020426425.1 Planctomycetaceae bacterium
GATGGTTCGACTGGAGTCCTGCCAGTGGAGAAGATTGGCAGTGCGCCGAAGGTTACGACCAAGCCTGCCAACGCAACAAACGTTCGCTGAGTCTGCTTCACTCGCACGCCGGATCGGACAGTAATACGCGCAGGTCCATCACGTTCGTCCCTGTCGGGCCACACTGGAGATGCCCGCCAGTCTGCTCGAAAAACGGGTACGAGTTGTTTCGGTCGAGAAACTCTGTCGGATCGAGTTGCAATCGTTGAGCGGCGCGAACGACTTCCGCATCGGCGTATGCGCCAGCGACATCGGTGGGCCCATCTTCACCGTCGGTTCCGCCAGCGAGCAGCACCACGCCTTGGGGGGGATCGGCTTCCCAGTGCGCAATGGCCGCCAGCGCGAGTTCCTGATTCCGTCCGCCGCGCTGAGGAGCCGTGGTCGCGACCACCTGCACGATTGGCTCGCCTCCGCTGATGAGACAGCTGCGCCCCGGCACGGTCATCCGCAATTTCCTTCCGACTTCGGCGAGCCGTTCTCCTTCCTCTCGTGCGATCCCTGCCCGATCAACCTCGACTCCAGAGACGTGGAACCCAAGTTCGATCGCTTTTTCCTGGGCGGCGCGGACTGCTGTCGCGTTACTCCCGATGATGACGTTGCGGTACGGAGGCAGTTCGTTCGTCGCATCGAGTGATGGGGGGCGAGCAGATGTTTGCAGATGGTCACGCACGGCTGCGGGAATCTCGGCGGTGGTCACGTATTGTTCAACGATTGTCCATGCCGCGACAGGATCGATCGCCGCCGGAACGGTCGGCCCTGAGGCGATTACATCGAGGGGACTTCCGATCACGTCAGAGATGATCAGCGCGATCAGTCGGCCGGCACGACAGGCGCGCAGGAGTCCACCTCCTTTCACTAGCGACAGCGCCCGACGGACCGTATTGAGTTCCTGGATCGTTGCTCCGGCCCGACTCAGAGCGCGTGTGAGTCTTACTTTGTCATCGAGTGAGATCGCAGGAGCCGGTGCTGGCAGTAAGGCACTGCCGCCGCCAGAGATCAACACGAGGCACATGTCTTTTGGACCGCATTGGTCCACCAGTTCCAGGATACGCTGAGTTCCTTGCACCCCTGCTGGCGTTGGTTCGTTGACTCCCGCAGGTCGTGCGATGTGCAGTCGGATCGGACTGTTGCCATTGGTGGGTTGTCCGTCTTCGGGGATGTTAACCCAGCCGGTCGTGTGGTCGAGCCATTGCGGACCGAGTGCGGCAGTCACCCCGGAGACCATCCTGCGACCGGCCTTTCCGGCCCCAACGACGCAAATGCGTGCGGAGTCGGAGGATGGTTCCCAGCGCTCGCCGCAAATCGTGAGACCGTCCGCATCTGCCTGAATCTGCTGACCCACGAGCCGCAGGGGATCGACAGCCGCAATCCCAGCGTCCCAAATCGCTCGAGCCCTTTCACGCAACAAGGACATCGACCTCTCCCGGACCGACCGCTCGCCAAGTGGCCTGTGCCGCGCGATCAGATGCCGCATGGACTCTACGATTGGGCGAATGCCTCACTCCGGTATTTCGAGCCACTGCGCTTCTCCCGAATCGAGGTCGAGCAGGACGACGGTGTACCTGGCCGCGCGATGTAACGCCCCAGGGTTAATCCGTCGGATCGCTCCCTCCTGCCAGTCATTGGCGATATGCGAATGTCCGCTGAACAGGTAGTCCGGTTCCGCCTGAAGTAGCCGAGCGACTTCGTGCGAGAGATGGCTATGCGTCACCGCCAGCCGCCTTCCGCTCAATTCGATTTCGCCGCCGTCACCCAGGCAGTGTATCCCCAATTGCTTCGCTTCGCGCTGCAGCCCCAAGGTGTTGTCGCAATTGCCAAAGCAGAAGTATGCGGGCAACGGGGTGAGTGCCTGGAGCATGCTGGCGCTGGTCATATCGCCACAGTGAATCAAGGCTTCGGCTCCCGCCGCCTGCAGTTCGGCCACAGCCCGTTCAAGCCGCGCCTGTCGATCATGGGAGTCGGAAAGGATGCCAATCAGCATGAATGAAGATCCTGCCTTTGTGCATCAGAGGATGCGGTCACGGAATCGTGTCGCCGGGGTGATGACGCACTCGTTGTCTTACTCTTCGAGTTCCGGTATCGGATCGTTCGGCAACACTCGCTGGCCTTCCCAGATGATTTCGCCGGAGTCTTCATCGTAGGTGAGAATGCGATGGGCGCTGCCCGGTACTGGCTTGCGACTGGCAGGAATCCACTTGCGGTGTTCGGCCAGAATGGCGGCGTATTGGGGATCGCCGACGAGATTGTCCCATTCGTTGGGATCCTTGCGCATGTCGTACAGTTCTTCGCTCCCATCGGCATAATGAATGTATCGCCAATTGCGCGACCGGATGCCGTGATTGTCGTGGTTGTGAGTTGTGATCGCCGGCCACTCGCGGGCGGTCGTTGCGTCTTTGAGTTGCGGCAACAGGCTGTGTCCTTCCAAACCTGGCATCTCGTTCAGCTGACACAGGTCAATCAACGTGGGGTAGATGTCCAGCAGTTCCGCCGGCTGTTCACAACGTCCGCCTGCGGTCACTCCGGGTCCGGCGAAGATCAGCGGGACACGTGTTCCCCGATCCCAGAGCGTGTTCTTGCCAGTGATCAGTTTCTCGCCCAGATGCCAGCCATGGTCCGACCAGAGCACGACGAGCGTATCGTCCTGATGTCCACTCGCCTCCAGGGCATCGAGCACGCGCTGAACTTGACTGTCGACAAAACTCGTGCAGGCCATGTACGAACGGACCAGATTCTTCCACTGCCGATCTTCGACCAGAAACTTCTGTCGCGGCTCTGGAAGTTTCCAGTGCAGATACCAACTAAATCGAGGCGTATCGTCCCGGTCGGTCGCCAGGAATGGTGGTAGTTGCAGCGTCTCTTCGGGGTACAGATCGAACCACTTCTGTGTCGCGTAGCAGGGAACATGCGGCAGGAAGAAACCGACCGAAAGGAAGAACGGTTCCTCTTGTGGTTGCTGCAACTGCTCGACCGCCCAACTCGCGACGGCCCAATCTCCTTTGTCTTCGTCCTTGTGCGGGAACACGCCCCAGTCCACCAACGGATGCGGAGCCGGTGTCGTCACCAGCTTCTGTGGCGGTTTGACTCCCACGCCCGGTGGAGTGCCGATGACATCAAACTCGTCGTCTTTCTTGGGACGACGCCCATAACCACCGTGGTAGATCTTACCTGTCGTCAATGCACGATACCCATGCTTCCGCAGATGCTGTGGCAGGCTGACGATGTCCTGCAGGTCTTCGACATCGCGAAACCAGGGAGCGAGTCCGTACACGCCGGTCGTCGATGGTCGTCGTCCGGTCATCAGGCTGGTGCGGGAAGGATTGCACAGCGGTGATTGGCAGTGAGCGTTCAGGAACACAGTTCCGCGGGCGGCGAGTGCGTCAATCGTCGGCGTCTGCACCTGAGGATGCCCACCGAGGCAGCCGATCCAGTCGTTCTGATCATCGATGGCGATCATCAGAATGTTCGGTCGTTTGGCCGCATCAGCCGCCAGCAGCGGAATGGCCACTACGTTGAGCAGGCCGAGAGCGAATAACCAGAGTCGCATGCAGGAATCTCCCAGTTCGATGTCATCGCGTGCAGGAACCAGTTACGGTATCCCCAGCGCACAGATTTCGCAAACGCGTGCGGAGAGGGGGGCAGGTGTCAGGGGGCGGGATTCAGGATTCACTGCGATGAGCGCTCCGGGCCTGTTGCCGTGCCGTATCCGCGGTTCCTGTACCTACCGCCCTTCATGCTCACCGAACCTCGCGCCTCGTCCTCGATCCTCAGTCCTAGTTCCTCCGTCCTCGATCACGTATTCTCTGCCGATGTCATACGCACTCCGACGCATTGGTCTCACCGACCTGCATGTCACTCCCGTCGCCATGGGCTGCTGGCCAATTGCTGGAATTACCAGTATTGATGTCACTCGGGAGAACAGTCTTGCAACATTGCAGAAGGCGGTGGATGCGGGGATCAACTTTTTCGATACGGCGTACGTTTACGGATACGCCGGCGAAAGCGAATCGATGATCGCCGAGGCGCTCGGACATCGTCGGCAGGAACTGGTCATTGCCAGCAAGTGCGGCATCGCCTGGGGGCCTGATCGCAAACAAGTGCGCGATGCTCGGCCAGAGACGATCAAACGGCAATGCGACGAGAGCCTGCAGCGACTGCAGACCGATGTGATCGATCTGTACTATCTGCATGCGCCTGATCCAGCGACGCCCATCGCCGAATCGGCCGGTGCGATCCGGGAACTGCTCGAAGCGGGGAAGATTCGCGCGGCTGGGGTGTCGAACTTTGTCGACATCGCGCAGTACGAAGAGTTTCACAATGTCTGCCCGATCTCGGCAGATCAGCCGCACTACAACATGCTGCAGCGGGAAATTGAAGCCGAGCGACTGCCCTGGGGCATTGCGCATGACGTCTCAGTGATGGTCTACTGGCCGCTGATGAAAGGGTTCCTCGCCGGGAAGTTGCCACGAGATCATCAATGGGATCCTCGTGATGGACGGCAGAAGTATCCAGTCTTTCAGGGCGAGCAATGGGACAAGACGCACGACTTCCTCGACAAGTTGCGTCCGATCGCCGCCGCCGCCGGACGCACGCTGGCTCAACTGGCGACCGCGTGGACGATCCAGCGACCGGGCATCACCGTGGCGTTGTGCGGCGCGAAGCGCCCAGAGCAGATTCACGAGACCGCCGCCGCGATGGATTGGACGCTGACGCCGGAGGAACTCCAGTTGATCGACAACGCCATTGCCGAACGGGGCGAAGTGCTCTCTCGTGCCGCAGTGACATGAAAATCCACAGGCGATTTCTAAAGTTGCCGGGAATAAGCCAGGGCTGAGAATGATCAGTCCGGTATGAACGCCTACGGACTTATTGCCGACGCGATCGTTTGTCTGCACTTCGCTTATGTGGGCTTTGTCATCGGCGGGCTACTGGTGGTGCTGATCGGCTGGCTGCGGCAATGGCGCTGGGTGCGAAACATTTGGTTTCGCCTCATCCATCTGGCCATGATTGGCATCGTCGTTGTGGAGGCATGGAGTGGCGTCACTTGTCCGCTGACGAACTGGGAGCAGTACTTTCGGAAACTGGCTGGTCAGCAGACACACTCCGGGACATTCATCGGCACGCTGGTCCATGATCTGCTGTTCTATGAGGCTCCCCCATGGGTCTTCACCATATGCTACACGGCATTCGGTCTGCTGGTATTGGCAGCTCTGTGGCTGGTTCCACCACAGTGGCGACGACCAGAGGCATCGGGCACCGAGACAGCGATTATCGAGAAGCCGCTCACAGAGCCGTCTGTCGAGAACTGAAGTCGGAGCATCCCAGTTCGGGCGTTAACGCCGTCGCCAGTCGGCGAGCGAGAACAGGCTCTCTTCATCTCCTTGGGTGATCCGCAGATAGCTTTCATACCGCAGTGGGGAAATCATGCCGAGGTCGACCCCTTGTTTCACGCCGCAATTCTGTTCGTGCGTGTGGCTGCAGTCGGGGAAGTGGCACAGGGCAACGAACGGACGGAACTCAACAAATAGCCCTTCGACCTCTTCCGTCTGGACGTCCCAGAGTTGTAGTTGACGAATTCCTGGCGTATCGACCACCCACCCTCCCTGCTCCAGGGCGATCAGTTCGGTTACCCGAGTGGTGTGGCGGCCTTTCTGGGAGTCCTCGCTGACTTCAGCGGTGCGGCGTCCGAGGCCGGGCTGAATCGCATTCAACAATGACGTCTTGCCGACTCCGCTCTGGCCCGTGAAGACAGTTTCCTTGTTCCGCAGCAGTCGCCGCAGTTCATCGATCCCTTCTCCCGAAATTGCGTTCGTCAGCAGCACCGGATAGTTCAGGCGGGCATATTGACCCAGGAGAGGTTGCAGTTCGACTCGATTCGCCAGGTCCAGTTTGTTGATGCAGACGATTCCCTGAATACCTCCCTTTTCCGTGCTGCACAGAAACCGATCGATGAGTGCCGGCTTGAGCGCTGGTTCCGCAGCCGACGCGACGATCACCGCCTGATCGACATTGGCGACAATGATGTGGGCTCGGCGACGACTGCCGCGTGAAAGGGCTGTGCGTCGTGGTTCCACCCGTTCGATGACGCCGGACGATTCATCGGTGCGGGAGTACAGGACCTGATCACCGGCGACGACGACGTTGCGGGAATCGCGGGAGAGCGTACGGACCACGCGGCGGACGGAGCATTGCAACAGCCCACCCGTCGCTGTTTGCACCTGGCAGTGATTCGCCCCAATTGACGAGAGAACGCGACCGGCTTCGCATGTCTGCAGATCGACCATGAGGACCGTTTCGCCGGAGGCTTCGTCGACTTCGCCAATCACCGTGCGGTACTTGGCGGTCTCCCCCTTGCCGGAGAGGCGTTCCTGTCCGGTGAGCAGTT
Organism: Planctomycetaceae bacterium; assembly: GCA_020426425.1. GTDB lineage: Bacteria > Planctomycetota > Planctomycetia > Planctomycetales > Planctomycetaceae > JACKHO01. The sequence goes on from JAGQQB010000042.1 coordinate 6,422, forward strand.
CGGCATCTTCGAGGTCGTCGGCGACTTTTCGCGTGAGGTTTTGAATCCGTGCTTTGGCCTCGCGGTTCTTATGGAATCGCACGCGCAGTTTCTTGCGGGATTTCTTCTTGGCGCCCACGGCTAATCGTCCGAGAGGAAACCGAAAGCGATTTCGTCATCGGCGTTGATCTTGCCTGGCGTTTCAACCGGACGATGCGCGGCGCGTGGCACCGGCATTCGACGACGCTGCGCCTCACGACGTTGCAAACCCGCTTTCTCCAGCAGACTCATCGCGAATGGATCTTCCTCCTCGACCGGCACCGGTGCGTCGCTCGTTGGAGTGTAGGAGATCACAAAGTGATGCTTCGCAATCGAGACTTCGTCGCCGGGAGAGAGCCAGTGTTCCATGCAACGTTCGCCATTCACCTTGATACCGTTGCTGCTGTTAAGATCGACGATCTTCCAGTGCCCGTTGACGAACTGCAGTTCACAGTGATGTGAGGACACGTTGGGGAAGTCGAGCACAATATCGCACCGACTACGCCGACCGATGAGCAACCGGTCCCGCAGCAGGGGAATCGGGTCACCGCCACCACGGGGCAACAGTTCACCAAGCATCAAAGAGTCCTCTAAGAAACTGGGGTGTCGAATGAACATGAAATCAATGGGAATAATTGGAGGAGGGAGATGAGTATTCCCTGAGCCTCTAATACCACTCTATGCGGCCCCTGTGCGCGTGTCAAACAGCGTTTTCGCGTGGGGCCGAAAGAGGGCCGAGAACATCGCAATCGCCGGACGCGGGCAACTTTGCGGACCAGGCTGACTTCCTGGTCCGTAATGGATTCGCGGACGAGATCGCATGACGATTGAGAGATTCAACATCAGCAGTGTCTGGATTCCGCATCGTTTGCGGTCGACTGATGTGACAACAGCGGCCCAGGTGGCCTTCGGTCAGCGTTCTGGCGCAACGGACCGACAGGTCGCGAATGTCGCTCGATCAGAACTCGCCGGTGAGGTCACCATCGGCCATTTGCGCGAGATTGGCGAGGACTTGCGCTTGAATGTTTTCACTCAGGAACCGAACGCTGCCATCAGCAATCGCGAAATGGGCACCACCGGCATGTTCACTCGAAAAGCCCGCTCGACTTGAGTTCGCTCCGCCGTTGCTCAAGCCATTGATTTGAAACACGTTCAAGTTTCCTCCGGGAACAATCGTTCCGGCACTCCCCAGGACTAGATGGGCGCCTGTGTCATTCGAGCCGCGAAGCACTCCCGGCGGGACGGCGTACCAGGTGGCTTGACACTCAATGGGCGTTGGCAGAGACCAGTCTCTCGCCAGGGAGACCCGCTCCCCCAGACACAAGGTGTTGGACATTCCGTCCGAGATATTGTTCGGTTGGACCCAACTGTTGCGATAGAACATTCCCGCACCTTGCGGAGCCCCTGGTGCTGTGCTGAGAACTCCCACCCCGTAGACGCCGACGTAGTTGCTCGTCGCCAAATTGTACGTTCCGACGGAACCGCTGATGACGAATGTCGCTCCTCCATGGTCTGATGGGCAACGAAAGGCGGGCATGGTGTTACCGCCGAGTTTCAAGTTTGGCGGGTCGATGGCGTTGCCATTCAGGTTGATCGCGTCGAGCAGATGGCGTTGATCGACAAACTCCAGCAACAATGTGCTCCAGGCGAACCCGGAACCAGTTTCGAGGTTCGGAGGATCGAGCGGAGCGACATCACGCGCGAGATATCCGGGGGGAAAGGCATGATGCATGTTGTCGTAGTTGTGCAGCGCCAGCACGAGTTGCTTGAGGTTGTTCTTGCACTGGGTCCGTCGGGCCGCTTCGCGCGCCTGGGTCACTGCCGGGAGCAGCAGGGCAATGAGAATCCCCACGATGGCCAGCACAATCGCCAGTTCTATCAACGAGAAAGCGCGCGGGTGGCTGCGAGGAATGGACATAACGACTTGCGGTCCTGAAGGTTCCAGCCGACGGTCAGGGCAGGTGACCGTGAACGAAAGGAGACGGAGGTCCAACGCGATCAGACGACTTCGCGACACATACGTTCGACCGAGCCAGATCGTTGGCGCATTATTCCAAACCGCGTGCGGCGAGGGCAATGGCTCCTAACACGCCAGCATCGCTGCCGAGGTCCGAGGGTTCGATTCGCACGGTGTCCGGTGAAATCATCCGCACGCGACGCCGCACCTGATTCCGCACGCGATCGAACAGCACGTCGCCAATTTTGGCGACACCGCCGCCGAGAATCACCAAATCAGGATGCAGGGTGACCATGACATTGGCCACAGCGGTACCAATGTCATCGGCGGCACAATGAATGGCATCCAGCACTGGCTCGTCGTGCTCGGCCGCCTGGGACATGAGTTCCGCTGTCACCCGGGCAGGATCGCCCTCCACAAGTTCGTGCAGGTGTGGAGCAAGGCCCATCAGCATCAGGCGAATACCTTCGGCGGCGAGCGCAGTTCCGCTGGCGAGTGTTTCCAGACAACCGTGATTGCCGCAACCACACATGGGGCCATTGGGATCGATCGTCTGGTGACCCAATTCCCCTGCGGCGCCGAGCGGACCCAGACGCAGTTTGCCATCGATCACCACACCACCACCGATGCCCGTGCCAATCGCGATGAACACCATGGTGCTTGCTTCGCGTCCACGACCATAGGTCAGTTCGCCCAGGGTTGCGGTCCGCACATCGTTGAGCAACCGAACTGGACAGCCAAGAGCGTTCGACAGAATTTCCGCAGCAGGGATGTCGATCCAATGCGTGGTGAGGTTGGGCAGGAAGCGAGTGATGCCATGCCTGAAGTCCACCAGTCCGGGGACACCCATGCCCAATGAAGTCGGCTCCCGACCGAGTTCCTCGGCCATTTTTTGAACCATGTCAGCGATCCGGTCCAGAACGTCTTGTGGGCCGGCATGCGAATCGGTCGGAATGCGGCGATGGAGTGCGATGCTGCCATCGAGGTTGGCAAAGATGCACTTAATGGACGTCCCGCCTAGATCGACTCCGGCATACAACTCACTCATGACACTGTACCTGCTTCCGTGATCCCCGGTGCGGCGCTACTGACCGTATTGTGGAATGGAGGAGCAACTTTGGCCAGTGGTCGCATGCCAGGGACTGCATTGGACGCGCAGTAGCCGGCGGCTATCGCGCCAGCATCGCAACTGAGTCGAGCAGGTGTGACCTGTTTGGCGGAGTCTCGCGCTAATCGAGTTCGTCGAGAATGGAGTCCCAGTCTTCCTCGTTATGGGCGAATCCGGTCTGGATTTCTTCATCGTCCACGTGGAGCCGCTGCTCTTCCTGGAACGCGTCGTAGCCGCCAAAGCGGTATTCCTTGAGCAGCTTGTTGATGCGTATTTCGATGCGCGTCAACTCGCCTCCTTGTTCGGGCGTGACAAAGGTGAATGCACGGCCAACTTCTGTGGAGGACATCCGTCCGGTCCGACCGACGCGATGCACGTAGTCGTCGTGGTATTCGGGGATGTCGTAGTTGACGATGTGGGAAATGCCGCTGACATCAATACCACGACCAACAACGTCGGTCGCGATGACGAGCCGCGCTTCACCGGAGCGAAGCTTCTTCATCACTTTGTCGCGTGTTCGCTGCGGCAGATCTCCGTGAATGGCTGCCACGTCCGGAAGGCGACGGCGAACTTTGTTGTAGATATCGTCTGCCCCGCGCTTGGTGCGGCAGAAGACGACCACCTGCTTGGGACGCTCTTTGAGCAGTAGCTTCATCAACAAGCCGAACTTCTTATGCGCTTCAACCGTGCAGTAGAACTGTTCGACGTTATCGGTTGCGACATGGTCGACCGACAGATCGACCCGCTGTGGTTCGCGCATGTACCGCAAAGCCAGTCGCTCGACCGGTTCCGGCAATGTGGCGGAGAGCAACAGCGTCTGGCGTTCTTTCGGGCAGCGTCGCAGAATGCGTTCGATCTCTGGACGAAAGCCGATGTCGAGCATGCGGTCTGCTTCGTCAAGTACGGCGATGCGCAGCTTGTCGAGCTTGAGTGTGCCCCGTTGCAGGTGATCGATTACCCGGCCGGGTGTGCCGATCACAATCTGTGGGTAGCGATGCAGCGCGCTAATCTGCGGCTTCAGCGGCTTTCCGCCCACAAGTAAGACCGGGTCCGTGGGGAATTCGCTGGACAGCCGAGTACATTCGGCGGCCACCTGTTCGCTGAGTTCCCGCGTTGGCGAGAGCACCAGGGCTTGCACGTCCTGCTGAGTGAGGTCGATTGTCTCCAGGATTGGAATCACGAACGCGGCGGTCTTGCCGGTACCGGTCCGCGCCTGTCCAATCGCATCCTGGCCGGTGATGGCGACGGGAATGAAGTGCGCCTGAATCGGGGTGGCATACGTGAAGCCGACGCCCTGGATGGCCCGCATCATTCGTTCGCTCAGGCCCAGCGATTCGAATGGGGGCTGTTCTTCTTCGTGTTTGTTCATAATGACTTTCGCAGGGCCGAAAGTACCGGTGGCAAGTCGTCTGCTCCAGGGCGACCTGCCATCAGCGGTGCGAGTTTCGCGCCCTACAGGTATTGGTTGATCAGGTTTTCAATCCATTCCTGCCGACCACTTTCGTTGGGGGCTGATTCCCCCTTCTCCAGCATGTAGGCTTCCAGATCGGCGAATGTGGCGGAGCCGTCCTCAATTTTTGCGCCGATGCCAGAATCGAAACTGCGGTAGCGTTGGGCGACGAAGTCACTCAACACACCATCGGCCCGAATGGCGGCAGCGATTTTCGCACCCCGGGCAAACGCATCCATCCCGCCAATGTGGGCGTGGAACAGGTCGACCGGATCGAAACTTTCGCGACGCACTTTGGCATCGAAGTTGGTGCCACCGCTGCCGAGTCCCTGCTGTTCGAGCAGTACGAGCATGATCTGTGTGGCGAGGTAGATGTCGGTGGGGAACTGGTCGGTATCCCAGCCCAGCAGCAAATCGCCGGTATTGGCGTCAATGGAGCCCAGAGCGTTGTGGATGCGGGCCAGTTCCAGTTCATGCATCATCGTGTGACCAGCCAGCGTGGCGTGGTTGGTCTCGATGTTCAGCTTCACGATTCCGTCCAGGCCGTTGCGGCCAATGAAGTTCAGGCAGGTGGCAGCATCAAAGTCGTACTGATGCTTGGTCGGCTCTTTCGGCTTGGGTTCAAACAGGAACTGGCCGGTGAAGCCGATCGACTTTGCATGGTCATGAGCGAGATGCATGAACCGGGCCAAGTGGTCGAGTTCCCGCTGCATGTTGGTGTTGTACAGATTGTGGTATCCCTCACGACCACCCCAGAAGACGTAATTCTCACCGCCGAGTTCATGGGTGACTTCGATGGCTTTCTTTACCTGGGCGGCAGCAAAGGCGAAGACATCGGCATTGCAGCTGGTCGCCGCACCATGCATAAAGCGGGGATTGCTGAACAGGTTCGCGGTTCCCCACAGCAGCTTGATGCCGGTTTCCGCCTGCTTATCCTTGAGTTTGGCGGCGATTTGGTCGAGCACGGCGTTCGTTTCCCGGAGCGTCGATCGCTCTGGGGCAATGTCACGATCGTGCCAACAGTAGAACGGGGCACCGAGCTTGCTGATGAATTCGAATGCGACATCGACGCGCTTCAGGGCGTTTTCGACGGAATCGGACCCATCATCCCAGGGGCGGACCAGTGTGGCGGACCCGAAGGGATCGGTCCCGGTGCCACGGAAGGTGTGCCAGTAGCAGACACTGAACCGAAACAGATCCCGCATCGTCTGGCCTTCCACAACCTCTTCCGGGTTATAGTGTTTGAACGCCAGAGGGTTCTTGGACTGCGGGCCTTCGTATTGGATCTGCTGGATTTCGGGAAAGTATTCAGCCATGGTGTAAGTTTACGCTTTGCTTAAGCCCAACGGTTACGGGAGGTTGATTCCAATCCTGCATTCTAGCGTACGCGGCGGGTCAGGCAAAGGATGGCAATTTGCAGGCTCGCAAAGTCGTGGAGCCTCAGGGGGACAGAGCCGCACACGAGGTCGCGGAGCTGCGAAGGGCGAATTCGCATGGTGAGCAACGTCGCGCCCCGGATGAGGACGCAGTCGGTAGGGCCGAATGACTCCTCGCGGAGGCACCGGCCCCATTCAGCTCTTGACAGCTCATGTCATTCTAAGGACCGCGCTCACCTCGTCATCCTACTTCGCTGTTGACCGCTGGACGTCAAAGCGTGATAACCGGTGGGTGGGCTGTGCTTGCTGCAGGCTTTATTCATCTCGTTTCACTTGATTGCCCCTCTCTTGCCACATGATCCGACAGCGCATTCTGGAATTTGTTCAGCAGCCTGAGTATCGGCCGATGAAGCCGCAGTCGCTGCAGAAGAAACTGGGGATCAAGAAGAGGGATCTCGAACGATTCCAACGGGCGATCCAGGAGGCGCAGGCGGCAGGCGAGATTCGGATTTCCGCTGGTGGTCGTGTGCAAGCGGGCAAGCAGTCCGGTGGGCTGTGCGGCATTCTGCGACGGAATTCCGCCGGTGATGGATTTGTCATTCTCCACGATCCTCGCCCTGGAGTGGCGAAGCCGGATGTGTTTGTGGACCGACGCGATCTGCGCGATGCCCAGACCGGCGATGAGGTGCTGATCGAACTAACCAGTCGGCGTCGCTCGGGCGGGCAGCGGTGCGGTGTGGTTATGAAGGTGCTTGAACGACGGACCAACGTGTTCGTCGGCACGTACTTCGAAGAGGAGGACGCAGGTTGGGTGCAGATCGACGGGAAGGACATTCCGCGACCCGTCTGGGTCGGTGATCCTGGCGCTAAGGGGGCGGTGGAAGGGGATAAGGTCGTCGTCGAGATGCTTCGGTTCCCGAATCATCTGCACGATGGAGAAGGGGTGTTGACCAAAGTTCTCGGTGATCGGGCCACTCCGGGAGTTGATACGCAAATGGTCATCCATCAGTTCGGTCTCCCGGACGAGTTCCCCGAACAGGTGCTCGACGAGGCCCGGCTCGAAGCGGAGAACTTCAGCGAGGAACTGGAAGATCGGGAGGATCTCACCAAAGAGACGATCGTGACGATCGACCCTGTCGACGCTCGCGACTTCGACGACGCAATCTCCCTCACCCGGTCGGCGGAGGGGCACTGGCAACTGGGCGTGCATATCGCCGATGTTTCACACTTCGTGCAGCCAGGCACGGCGCTTGATCGGGAAGCGGAGAAGCGGGGGACGAGTGTCTATCTGCCGACCAAAGTCATCCCGATGCTGCCCGAGGTGATCTCGAACGGACTGGCGAGTTTGCAGGAGAAGCGATTGCGGTATGCGATTTCCTGCTTCATCGAGTTTTCGCCGGAGGGGATTCCGGTGCAGACCCGGTTCGCCCGATCGGCGATCAAGGTGACCAAGCGGTTCGCTTATGAAGAGGTGTTGCCGATTATTGAGGCGGAGCCAGGGACGGTCAAACATATCTCAGCGAAGGTTCGCAAGCTGCTCGGTGACATGCACGAACTGGCGATGCTGCTGCGACGCCGACGGTTTGAGCGCGGGGCACTGGAACTCGACATGCCTGAGGTCAAACTGCAACTCGATCAGGATCAGAAGGTGATCGGGGCTGTGCAGCGCGAGCATGATGCCAGCCATCAAATCATTGAAGAGTTCATGCTCGCGGCGAATATCGCGACCGCGACGGAACTAGACGATCGGCAGTACCTGTTCCTG
>JAGQQB010000429.1 GCA_020426425.1 Planctomycetaceae bacterium
GACGTCGACCCAGGGCATCCCCTGGGAGAGTACCATCAGCGGCTCGGTCTTCGGGAGCGCACCATGCTCTGCGATCCAACTTCCGTAAGCGAGATGTCCCCAGACATCGGTCAGGCGTATCGCCAGACGATTGAACGAGAAGAACAGCAGCCCCAGTACCGTCGTCAGGATCGCCAGATCGCGAGGCGCTTTGAATCGCTCCGGGAATTGGTCTTCGAGGAGCGAGACGTTGGCCCGACCGTCCGGAAGCATCGTCGGTTGTGGCGAATCTCCAGTTCGCTCACGCGACGGCGATTGACGGGTCGGGTCAGTCATGGTGCTCATGATATACCGTTCTCGGTCGAGAGTGAGACGTTGAGGCTCGCGGAAAGTGTGGTCGTGGACGGTTGACCGAGGAGCACTGGTTATTCCAGGGCATTCGGAGTAGGGAATTGCTCGGCTTCCGCACTGGCAGAGCCCGTGACGCGCCGGCGAAACTCCAGCCCGTTGCGCGAGCGAGGGAAACTCGTTCTGCGTCCCTCGCTTGCGCGTCGGGCTGGTTTGGTTTCAGGAATCATCCGGGATCAGTCACCATCGTGCCCTCAACACGAATTGGCGGCTCGCGGCCGATGCGCAAGGCTTCAACCGCGTTGCATTTCGGCAACAGATCACCGTTGAGGATAGGCCGCGGCCTGACAGCTGTCGAAAGGCAATTCACCGCGGCAGAAGCGACTCAGACAGGGCGCAGCTACTTCTCCGGTTCTGCCGGTTGTAGCGATCGCAAAGCCATTCGTTTGTCAGCGATCGGAGCGGAGCAATCCCCAAAACGGTTGCCGCAGACGCCTATGTCTTCTTCCGGGTCCGGCGAATCGGCCCCAGCGGTGGATCGTCTCCACCATCCGAACCCGCGGGGACAGACTTTCCGCTGCCTGCCGCTACACCTTCCAGAGCACGCTCAACGGCGTCCAGCAGCATCTCCATCGGGAAGGGTTTCCGGAGGTAATCCACAACGCCCAGCATCTCGGCGTACGCCTTATGGCGTCCCCCTTCGTTGGCGGTGATCATGATGACCGCCGGCTTGTCATCGAGCGAATTGATGAAGTCAAGGACCGGGAAGCCCCCCATGCGGGGCATCATCATGTCGGTAATGATGAGGTCGGGCCGATCGGTCTGGATCATCCGTTGGCCTTCGACTCCATTCGGTGCGGTCGCGACGCGGTAACCCGCTCCTTCCAGGACGGAGACCAGGGTACTGGAGATGTCACGGTCGTCTTCAATCAGCAGAATCTTGTTGCCAGCAGGCATGATTGCTCCCAGCAGTCATTCACGGTGGTTAGGAGTCAGGATTCAGGAACCATCGCAGGTTATTGGCTTGTAAAGACCGCAGTGCGGTTGCCGATCGACCTTGTTCCGGGCACTGGCAGTTTAGTCACCAGTTCGTGAGAAGTCGACAAGTCGTGAACAGATGTCCGGGGAGAAGCATGCGGTCGCCATCCGTGGACATTGGGTGCCGCGCAAACAGAAAGGGGTGAAGCGAAGTTCGCCTCACCCCTTTCGATGTACACGAACGCGTGTTTGACGCGCGTGACTCAAACTCGACTAGCTCTGTGGCTCGTCGTCCTGTTCCTGACGGATGACGAGGTCGTCGATCCGCACTTCCGACTGATCGCCTTCGGCAGTGATGCTGGCGAACAGTTCCGCCACGATGCCGTGGAAGCGGGTGCTCTGGACGGAGTAGAAGTTGTGCTTGCCGTCGCGGCGGGGCTCGATGAGGCCGGCAACCCGTAGCAGCGCCAGGTGGTGGCTGACGGCGGGTTGGCTCTGACCGAGACGCTCACACAGCGAGGTGACGTTCAGTTCCCCTTCGCGGAGGAGATACAGCAGAATCTTCAAGCGGGTCTCGTCGGCGAGCAGCTTGAAGACCTGCACGAGGTCTTTTTCCAGGCGAACGGGGAGTTCAGGGAAGCGGGGAGTTGCCTGGGGGCTCACGCGCGACTCTGGCAGTTGGGTCAACATTTCATTGTCCTGTGTTTGTTCGGACTCCGGAGCGAAGTCCTGTGGGTCTGCGTCGGCATCTTCAGATGGACGCTCGGGTTCGTCAGTCAAAACGCCTGCTTTCTAAGAGGAGGTGTTTGAAACATCATCAACCTGCCCGGCTGTGCGGGAAATGTTCCCTGACAGGGAATTCCGGGTTTGGCTCTGCTTGTTGGGGGTATGAAGGTGGCCCCCCGAAGAGGGGAAAAGACAAGGGATTCTCCGCACGGGAATAGGCGGTCAACACCACTTGCCTCACATCAAGGCTCACTTGTTCGGAACATTATTGACTGAGTGGCATAGGGGGTCAACAACTTGTTTGCAAAGTTCCCTTATTTGCCGCAAACGGGAAGTAGAAACTCATCAACAAACACTGATCTCCTGCGCCCAACTGGTTGCAGAGACACAAGAAAGCGTAGTGATCTAAGCTGCCCACAGCCTGAAAATCGGCAACCGGATTTCTCAATTCCTGCGGCCAGAAACACGCCGGTTTCGCATCGCTGATGCCAGGATCGTGTTGGTTGCCTGGGGAAGGTTTTCAGTAGTCGCTCTGTGCCTGCAGCGCCCAGGAGGTCGGCTCGTCACCATGTGTCTGAGCCGATAGCATGTGCGACATGGAATTTCTCAGGAGTGAGGAATCACACAACTGGAGCCGCACAATGACCCGAGACTACGCCCGAGAAAGTCTCGCCCACGACCCAATTCATGGGTACATCCCGTTTATCTCACGCAGCGGACTCCCCACCGGGGAAGTCTCCGAGCAGGAAATCATCGACCATCCCTGGGTGCAGCGGCTGCGGCACATTCATCAACTGCAGACGGCGTGGTGGGTGTTTCCCTCGGCGGAGCACATGCGGTTCCAGCATGTACTCGGGGTGATGCATCTGGCCTCCCGGGTGATCGACGAGTGGTACGATTCGCTGTGCGCCGCCTGTGCGAATGTCCCTTCGCGGGCTTACGTGGAAAGTCTCGTCCGCATGGCAGGGCTACTGCACGATGTCGGCCATGGACCTTTTGGGCATTTCTTTGACGATCAGTTCCTGGACCAGTTCGGGATCACGCATGAGGACATTGGGGCGAAGATCATTGAGCACGAACTGGGGGATTTGTTGCGGGGGATTCGCCGGAATCCGAGTGGCAAACTGCAGCCACTTGAGGAACTCGATCCCCGGCAAATCGCGTTTCT
>JAGQQB010000430.1 GCA_020426425.1 Planctomycetaceae bacterium
GTTCCGCTGCTTGCTGCACGTTCAACGGAAGGACGACTTTCGGTCCTTCGAATTTCGGATTTACGCCCGGTTGGGCCAATCCACGCCCGACATCTCCGCCAGCGTGAGCATCAACGCATGCGTTCCATTGCGGCCCCAGCCTTTGGCTTTCACTGACTGGTACAACTGTTCGGCCAGCGCAAGGCCGGGCATCGAGAGACCCATCTTGCGGGACTCAGCCAGCGCAATCCCCATGTCCTTGATGAAGTGCTCGACAAAGAATCCGGGATCGAAGTTGTTGACCATGATGCGCGGACCGAGATTCGACAGCGACCAACTCCCCGCAGCGCCGGTCGAGACCGACTTCATCACCGTTTCGAGATCGAGTCCCGCCTTGTACCCGTAGAGCAGCGCTTCACAGACGCCAATCATCATCGTCGAGATGAGCGTCTGGTTGACCATCTTCGTGTGTTGACCGGCCCCGGCTGCACCCTGATGCACGATGGTCTTGCCCATCGCCTCCCAACAGGGCTGCAGGGCGCTGACGACATCGGCATCGCCGCCGATCATGATTGACAACCTCGCTTCCTTCGCCCCGACATCACCGCCGGAGACAGGCGCGTCGACGGAATGGACCCCTTTTGCCTTGGCGGCCTCGTAAATCTCAACCGCGAGCGACGGCTCACTGGTCGTCATATCAACCAGCACGTTTCCCGCCTTGGAACCAGCCAGTGCGCCCTGAGCACCGAGGAATACCTCGCGGACATCACTCGGGAAGCCAACGATGGCGAACACGACATCGGACTGTTCCGCCACTTCCTTGGGAGATGCCGCCCACGCCGCGCCCTTGTCGAGCAGATCCTGAGCCTTGTCACGACTGCGAGTGAACACCGTCGCCTGGAACCCCTGGTTCATCAGATGCCCACACATGCTGCGGCCCATCACGCCGGTGCCAATCCAGCCAATCTTCGTCTTCCCCGGAACAATGCTCACACCACTCACGCCAGAATCTCCTCGCTCAAATGCTCTACGTTCAATGGGATTCCCATGCCCGGAATTCCCTGACTCGGTGAACGGAAGCGTATCAAGTCGTGTTCCCACAGGCGACTCAGTCACAAGCTTTGAGATCGGTCAGGCTGCGTTACGTCGATAATCACGAAGAGCAGGAGGGAACGCACTGCAACTGGCCGCAGCGCAGCCGGTGCCGGACGGTGCGGATCAAGCCCGCAAGGTCCGAGGCGGGGCATGCCATGATGCTGGAAAATTGGATGAGAATGGGCTCGTTCTGTCTGGCAGGATGGGAGCTGTGCAGATTGCCATTCGTCCTCGAATCCGTCCGATCCTGCCATCCGGCTAGGGCTGATAGCGACTCAGCACCAGCCGCCCCAACCACCGCAGGCTGCGTCCTGCTGGCCCCAGAAAGACTCCCTCATGCAGAAACGTGAACGACAGCACACACAAGAGCGCGGTACACCAGAGCCATCGCCGCCGCAGCTGCGTCTGACCAGCGAGTTCCCTCATTAATTCCTGATACCAAGGCGTTCGCAGTGCAACCGCCGCTCGCACAGATCGGCGTCGCCAGGGATCCGACCGCAATGAGGAATCCACCGACAGCGCAGCTGCGGTCATCGCGAGGTTCAACTCTTCCCGTGCTATCTGGGTGGCAAACTCAGGATCGTTCCGGAGCGCTTCACGCATCAGTTCCAAATGCCGAATTTCCGCCTGCAGGTCCTGCATCTGCTGAGTCGTCTTCACCCAGCGGGTTTCCAACTGATGCCATTCCAGCATGCGCGGAGCGGCCACCACCATCGCGAATAATACGCTTGTCACCCCCAGGCACACCCAGAACGCAATCGACACAAAGTGCCCCAGCCAGACTGGCACTCGCGCGATCGATTTCGGCTCCGATGCATCCATAAGCCTTTCGTCGGTCGTTTCCCATAACCGCTGGAGAAAACTCGTCCCAGCTGACAGGACCGCTCTAACCGAACCCGTGCAGAGCGATTGGCGGTTAGCGGCTGCGGTGGGCAAGCACTCTCAACGGGGCACAGACCTGTCCAGGTTCTTGCGTGCGCGGCGCAACCACCGGTCCATCGGTTAAGAACCGCCGTCGACGCTTGCCCTCGCGAGCACACAGCATCCCCTTCACCTTCTGGAGCCACGACGCGACATGACGCAAACGGACCAATTAATCGAACAGATCACTGACTGGAACCAGCATTTGCAGGTGGAACCGGAGCGACGCCTGGTCAGCAATGTCGCGCTGGCCGGAATCAGTTCCCGTAATGGCTACGAATACACTGCTGAGGCGCTGGCTGCGGCCGTCCCCCTCTACAACGGCAAGCCAGTCTTTCTCGATCACGCCGCTGGCGGTCAGCGACCATCAGCCCGCAGCACGCGTGATCTCGTCGGCTCGATCATTAATCCCCGCTTCGAAAATGGTCGCTTGCGGGGCGACATTCGGGTTGTTGAAACCGACTCTGGTCGCACCTTTCTCGCTCTGGTCGATGCGAACACCCCCGGAGTCGGCATGTCGCATGTGGTCCTCGCCGAACGCGCCGCCGATGGCCGCTCCGTCCAGCGGATTCAGGAAGTCATCTCCGTCGATGTTGTCGTGAATCCCGCGACGACGTCCACGTTTCAGGAATCGCTCGCCGAACTGGAAAAACCAGCGAGCGTCGCGCACAACGACACAGGACCAACTGCCGCGCTGCTTGATCCCCGCGCTCACTTCGATCAACTCGAAGCCGAATTGAGCCAAGTTCGCGAACAGCGTGACCAACTGCAGACGCAGCTTGCCCAACTGCAGCGTGAACAGCGTTCACGCCAATTCGACGAACTCCTCGCCGAGTCAGGCCTCCCCTCGTTTGCCATCGACGCCGATTTCCGCGACCGCATCTTCGCCGCGCCCACACTCGAGCAGGGCCGCACGCTCATCCAGGAACGCGCCCAACTCCTCCAACGCTTCCGCCAATCCGCCCCCCACAGCCATCAGCGTCACACCGACCACCCCCACACCGACCGCAACGCCATCCTGGCCGCCATCAAGCAGCGCCGCTGAAAGCTGTCAGCGGTCGGCAATTGGCAGTTAGCTGTTGGCTGTTGGCTGTTGGCAACCAGCCGCCCCTCCACCCTCCACCCTCAACGGGCCGCAGGCCCCTCAACGCCTTTCAAGCAGGAACTCCATGCACGGAACCAATCTCAAAACACTCATCGAA
>JAGQQB010000431.1 GCA_020426425.1 Planctomycetaceae bacterium
TGTGTTAACCCTTTGCCGCCATCGACACCAGCGAAACGTCCAATCGCGATCCCGTTGACCACGGAGCGGAGAAAGGCGGGCGCCTGCCCAACGTGACTCCGATGCTGGCAGCATCGGGTACGATCGCATCCCTGACACCGGACCTCCGATCCCTCGCCTCGGTTTCCCACCACTGCTGCGCATTCGCTACACTGCTACTGGAGAAGCCACGTTGTCTGTGAGGATGTCCGCGATGCGTTGTCGATTGCTGTTTGCTGTTTTGCTGCTGTCCTCATCAAGCGTGCTGGTGGCCGCGCCGGTGGATTACACGCGCGACGTTCAGCCGATTCTGCACAAGTATTGTGCAGGGTGTCACAACGACAGTGAACCGGAAGGGGATATGTCGCTGGAGAGTTTCGCGTCGCTGCAGCAGGGAACGTCGAACGGTCCGGCTTATCTCAAGGGGGAGCCGGAGAGCAGTCGTTTGATTCGCCTGATGACCGGCAAAGCGGAACCGGTGATGCCGCCCGAGGGGGAGAAGGCCCCCTCGGAGGCGGAGATTGAGTTGATTCGCCGCTGGATTGAGGAAGGGGCCGCGCCGCCGACCGATGCCGCGACAGATCGACTGCATCTGGTCGTCCCCTCACTGGAGAGCCATACGGAGACGCGACCGGTCTCGGCAGTCGCGATCTCACCCGGTGGCGATGCGTTGGCGATCGCCCGGTATGGTGAAGTGACGGTCTATCGCTCATTCCGCATCCGCGATCCTGAAACCGACAAACGTCGCTCGGAATGGCAACCGGTCGGAACGTTGACCGACTTCCCCGGCAAGGTCACCGCCGTGCATTTCGTCGCTGGTGGTGGTCGACTGCTGACCGCATCGGGCGTAACGGGACTCGGCGGCGTCGCGACGATCTGGGAATGGCCGCTCAAACGTAAGGTGCGGGAGTTCTCCGGGCATCGAGACATTCTGTACGACGCGGAACTCTCGCCCGACGGGAAGGTACTCGCGACATGCGGTTACGACAGGGACATCATTCTGTGGGATGCGAACACCGGCGAGCAATTGCGGTCGCTGAGCGGGCATAACGGGGCGGTGTACGATGTCGCCTTCAGTCCGGATAGCGCGTTCCTCGCGAGCGCCAGTGCCGATGATACATGCAAGGTATGGCGTGTGAGCGATGGCGAGCGAATGGACACGCTGGGGCAGCCGCTTAAAGAGGCGTACTGCGTCTCCTTCAGTCCCGATGGCAAGACGATCGTTTCCGGTGGGGCGGACAAGTCGCTCCGGGTATGGCGGTTCATCTCGCGGGATCGGCCGCGCATCAATCCAATGCTGTTCGCCCGCTTCGCCCATGAAGGGGCGGTGCTCAGTCTCGACTTCTCGCCAGATGGCAAGCAGCTTGTCACCGTCGCCGAAGACCGGACGATGAAAGTCTGGGAGACCAAGCAGTTCACGGAGCTTCAATTGTGGGAGCACGAAGCGGATGTCGCTGCTGCGGTCGCGGTCGATCCTGGCGGGAAGCAGTTCTTCGTAGGCCGGATGGATGGTTCGACCGACTGGATCAAGTTACCCGCAGCGCGACGTGGAGGTGGGAAGACTGAGTCCAATGTCGTCCCCATCGCCGTCGCCATGGAGCAGATGGCCGATGTCCAGGAGCAGGAGCCGAATGATATTTCGTCGTCACAAACGGTGTCGGCTCCAGCGACGATTCAGGGGACGCTGGATGGTGTGCAGAATGGCATCGCGGACTTCGACTGCTATCGTTTCCAGGCCCAGGCGGGTGAAGAGTGGGTCATTGAGACGAATGCCGCCCGATCGAAGTCGCCGGTCGATTCGTTTGTCGAAGTGCTCTCCACCGACGGCCAGCGCATCGTCCGTACGCAACTGCAGGCGGTGCGGGAATCGTACTTCACGTTCCGGGGGAAGGATGGGAAGCAGTCGAACGACTTCCGCGTGTTCAACTGGGAGGAGATGGAACTCAACGAGTATCTGTACGCGAATGGTGAGGTTGTGCGGTTGTGGCTGTATCCACGGGGTCCAGACTCGGGCTTTAATGTTTATCCTGGTGAGGGAACGCGATGGTCGTACTTCGATACGACGTCGCTGTCGCATGCACTGGGTGAGCCGTGTTACATCGTGCAACCGCACCCTGCGGGGGCGGAATTGATCCCCAACGGTCTGCCTGTCTTCCCAGTCTATTTCGAGAACGACGACGAATCCCGTAGCGCCCTGGGCAAAGATTCACGCGTCTACTTCACCGCGCCGGCGGATGGAGATTACATCGTCAAGGTGAAGGATGTGCGCGGCTTCCAGGGACCGGAGTACAAGTACACGCTGTCCATTCGTCCGCGTCGACCAGACTTCAAGGTGACGCTGCACAATGCGAATCCTAAGGTCGCGGCGGGCAGTGGCAAGGAGTTCAAGGTCACCGTGCAACGGCTGGACGAGTACGATGGTCCGGTCGAAGTGCATGTGGGTGGCGATCTGCCGCCGGGGTTCAGCGTGACGTCGCCGGTCGTGATTGAAGCAGGGCAGTCACACGCCTACGGGGTGATTTCCGCAGCTGCAGATGCGCCTGCATTGACCGAAGAGAATGCGGCAGCGACCAAGGTGACCGCTACTGCAATGATTCGTGGCGAATCAGTAACACATGACGTGAACTCGCTGGGCAAGATTGAACTGTTGGCAGCGCCCAAGGTGATCGCACGCATCGGGCCACTGGCCGGGGATCCACCCGCTGATGGTCCACTGGAGGTTGCCATTCGTCCGGGCGAAACGATTCAATTGAAGGTTTCCGTCGAACGCAACGAGTTCGATGGCGAAGTGAAGTTCGGCAACGAGTATTCCGGTCGCAATCTGCCGCATGGGACCTTTGTGGACAACATCGGCCTGAACGGACTGATGTTGCTGTCGGGACAGAATGAACGGGAGTTCTTCATCACGGCGGCCAACTGGGTGCCGGGACAGACGCGACTGTTTCACCTCAACGCCGATTCCGATGGCGGTCAGGCCACAAATGCTGTGCTGCTGCATGTGGTGCCGTAGCGCGGAAGCTCGCCCGAATTGCTATCCTGCCGACGGAACTTATCTCCCGCCGCTCACTCTGAACAATCGACTCCGTGGCTGTTGAATCCCCTTATTCTGAATCCGACCTGAGCAACCTGGGCCTCGCGTCCGACCGGTTGCCGCGGCACATTGCCA
>JAGQQB010000432.1 GCA_020426425.1 Planctomycetaceae bacterium
AGTGCGGCGAGTGCCTGATCGAGCTTGGGGAACTCTTCCCGCGACTTGGGGAAGTTCATTCCATCGCCACCGTGCCAGTCCCAGCGGCTGTAGTTCATCGAGACGAATCTTGCGCCAGCTTCGACGAGTCGTCGCGCGACGCAGAAGTTCTCGACCATCTGCGGTGCCCCATCACGCTGGAACTGCTCGTTGCTCTCCCCGTAGCGGGCGAGGATCGCGGGGTCTTCCTGTGACAGATCGAGTGCATCGGCGAGTTGTGAACTCGTCAGAATGCCCATTGCCTGCTGCATCGAGACATCGACGCTTTCCATCGTCCCGGTGGTGTCGAGTTCACGTTTGAGACCATCGATCGACTTCCGCAAGCCGACGCGGTCTCGTAGCCGCTCCAGTGTGATCCCCTGCAGGACCATGCTCTCAGAGGAACTCCGCGCTTCGCGCCCGAGTACGTTGAACGGGGAATGCTGCACGCCGAGGAATCCACCAGTGCCTGGTTCGCCCCAGGTGCGGTTGCCGGTTTGATACATCAGCCCGATGTGCGGCGGGACTGCTTGTGTGACCGGCCCTTCCAGGTGCGACATCCACGCCCCACCAGCGGGCCAGCCGCCAGGTGGTTGGCGGTCGTTCTTCTTGCGTCCGGTCATGCACTGATAGCAGTCATGCGCTCCATCGGAGTCGGACAGTGACCGCACGATCACAAACTTGTCCATCATCGCGGCGATGCGGGGGAACAGTTCGCAAATCTGAATGCCCGGCACGTTCGTCTGGATCGGATTGAACTCCCCTCGAATTTCGCGCGGAGCATCCGGCTTGGGATCGAACATATCGATGTGCGACGGTCCGCCGGGCAGATAGACATTGATAATCGCCTTGTGCGACCGCTCTTGAGGATTCGCCCGCAACACCGCAGGCAATCCGAGGCCCCCCATCAGAAAGCCACCGACTGTGAGAAACCCGCGACGCGACAGTCCATCGCAAAACGAACGACGACGAGAACGGGAACCGCTTAGCAGAGTCAGCATGATCACTCCCGGAGGCAGGCATCATGGGGCAGGGCAGAGACGACGGCATCCTTATTCATCGTCTGGAGGCAATGCATGAGTGTAGGCTGATCTGTCTGCGGACGTCAATTGGGATCTGAGGTTGAGGAATGATTCATGTGACGGAGTGCAGGCACGTTATGGCGCGTTGCCGCGTCATTGTCCGATGGAGCGTGAACCTGCAATACTGCGGTCGGACATCGCGGGTGATGCCTTGCGTTACCAATACGACTCGTCCCATCAAATTCTCCAACACTCGCCCGCTGCCAAGGAGCCGACTGGATGCGTTCCGTACTCACTCTTGGACTGTTGTGCCTGCTCGTCGCCCGAG
This sequence comes from Planctomycetaceae bacterium, assembly GCA_020426425.1. Classification (GTDB taxonomy): domain Bacteria; phylum Planctomycetota; class Planctomycetia; order Planctomycetales; family Planctomycetaceae; genus JACKHO01. The sequence continues at coordinate 1,369 of JAGQQB010000432.1, forward strand.
GTGCCTCCGCTCAGGAACTGACCCAGCTCAAGTACAACAACCCCGGTCTCAGTGTGGATCTCGGAGTCGGGTTGTGGGCGTGGCCGGTGCCGTGTGATGCCGATGGCGATGGGGATTACGATCTGCTCGTCTCCTGTCCCGACAAACCATCGAACGGCGTCTGGTTGTTCGAGAACACCACCGGAGATACGGCCAAGGAAAAGTTCCCGGTCTTTCAACCGGCACGGCGACTCAGCGGGACGGTGCATTACGTCATGCCCAGTTACGTCGGCGACGAAGTTAAGGTCCTCTCGCCAGGGACCGAGTACCGCAACTTCCTCACCAGCGGGACCGAGGAGAAACTCAAGCTGCCGATCGATCCCAAGTGGTACAAGCCGCAAGGGACACAGCCGAAAGGCCCCAAGACGCGGCACAACCAATGGCGGTATGCCGACTACGATGGGGATGGGAAAGTCGATCTCATCGTCGGTATTGAAGACTGGAGTTACTACGGCTGGGATGATGCCTGGGACTCCAGCGGCGAATGGCAGAACGGTCCGCTACACGGTTTCGTCTATCTGTTCCGTAACACGGGCTCGAATGACGAACCCACTTACGCCGAGCCGCAGCAAGTGCTCGCCGATGACGAACCAGTCGACACCTACGGTTGCCCATCACCGAATTTCGCTGACTTCGACGGAGACGGCGACCTCGATTTGCTGTGTGGTGAATTCCTGGATGGTTTCACGTACTTTGAAAACGTCGGCTCGCGCTCAGAGCCGCGCTATGCTGCCGGTCGACGTTTGCGTCAGGCAGATGGCACGCCGCTGACGATGGATCTGCAGATGATTGTCCCGATCGCCTTCGACTGGGACCGCGATGGGGATCAAGATCTCATCGTGGGCGACGAAGATGGCCGCGTCGCCCTGATCGAACATACCGGTGACCTTGATCGTGAGAACCGACCGCAGTTTCTCCCTCCGCGCTACTTCCAACAGGTGGCCGACACGCTGAAGTGCGGCGCGCTGGCGACTCCGGTCGGCTATGACTGGGATGGCGACGGCGATCAGGACTTGCTCTCGGGCAACACCGCTGGTTACATCGAGTTCTTTGAGAACCTCAGCGGTCCTGGCGTGGAAACGCCAAGTTGGGCCGGACCGGTTCGGCTCCAAGCAGGAGAGAAGACCTACCGCATGCTGGCTGGCCGCAATGGCAGTATTCAAGGACCAGCGGAAGCGAAGTGGGGCTACACCACACTTAGCGTGGCCGACTGGGATGGGGACGAACTTCCCGATCTCATCGTCAACGGCATTTGGGGGAAGATCGAATGGCTGCGAAACATCGGTACGCGAACTGAGCCGAAACTCGCCGAGCCTGCCCCCGTCGAGATCGCCTGGAACGATGCGATCCCCACCAAACCGGCCTGGACCTGGTGGTCACCAGAGGGGAATCAACTCGTGACGCAGTGGCGCACGACTCCGCTCGTCACCGACTGGAATAACGATGGTCTCGTCGATCTCGTGATGCTCGACCACGAAGGGTATCTCGCCCTGTATCCCCGGGCGCAGGTCGATCAGCAAACCGTCCTGCTACCAGCACAGCGAGTCTTCCGGGATGAGAACGGACCGCTGCAACTCAACGATGGAACCGCCGGTCGGAGCGGACGCCGCAAGCTGTGCCTGGTCGACTGGGATGGCGATGGCCGCCTGGATCTGCTCGCCAACTCCACCAGCGCGAACTTTCTGCAGCAGGTCGATCCGGTCGACGGCATGTGGACGTTTGCCGACCGCGGACCGATCGTGAAGCAGAACATTCAA
>JAGQQB010000433.1 GCA_020426425.1 Planctomycetaceae bacterium
TTTCCTCTTGGAGGCCACGTAACAACGATTCGATCGCCGCTGGTTGATCTCCGGCAGGCGCGAATTCAGAAACAAGCTGGAACTGCGGCATGTTGCTGGGGGACGGTCAAGTCGCGAGGAAAAACGCCTTCGACGACTGTTCTATCGGGCAACGCCAGCGAACATCTGTCGGAGAACACGTCCAGACTGTAGACCGGGAGGCAGACGCAAGAAAGTCTGCGTGTTGACCGACCAGTGGCAGAGCCAGTTATTTCGATCAGCTGCCCCGTGCCTCAGTTCATCAGTTTGAGAAATTCGCCAAACAGATAATGGCTGTCGTGCGGACCGGCCGACGACTCGGGATGGTACTGCACACCAAATGCCTTGTAGCCAGCGTGTCGTACCCCTTCGACGGTGTTGTCGTTCAGGTTGATGTGCGTCACCTCGGCACCTTCCGGTAGCGAATCTCCAGAGACAGCAAAGCCATGGTTCTGCGAGGTGATCTCCACGCGACCGGTCTCCTTGTTGAGCACCGGTTGATTCGCGCCTCGATGGCCGAACTTGAGCTTGAAGATTTCACCGCCAAGCGCGAGGCCAAGCAACTGTTGCCCCAGACAAATGCCAAAGATCGGCTTCTTGCCGAGCAGGTCGCGAATCGTCGTAATCGCATAATCCAGCGGACGAGGATCGCCCGGTCCGTTTGACAGAAAGACCCCGTCTGGATTCAAAGCCAGAATTTCTTCCGCCGTTGCGGTGCCAGGAACAATGGTGACACGGCAACCCATCTCAGTGAGATGCCGCGGAATGTTCCACTTCATCCCGTAGTCAATTGCGACCACATGCTTGCCTGCGCCGGCGCCATCGCGGACTGGCAAAGGCGTTTCCGCAGCGCGGGCGATTTCGTGCAGTGGCTGTGCCCATTCTGAGTTTCCGGCAGGCATCACCTCGCGGACGAGATCCTGCCCCACCAGTTCCGGACTGTTCTGCGCTTTCGCGACGAGCGAAGCATCATCGAGATCAGTGGTCGACAGGACGCCGGTCATCGCCCCTTTCACGCGGAGCTTTTTCACCAGCGCCCGGGTATCGATGCCTTCGATGCCAATGACCCCATTCTCGCGAAGGTACTCGTCGAGCGACTTCTCCGAACGGTAATTACTTGGCTCGCGGCACAGTTCCTTGCAGATGAAACCGCGTAAAGAGAGTCCTTTGCTTTCGACGTCGGACTGATTGACCCCGTAATTCCCGATCAGTGGGTAGGTCATCGTGACGATCTGACCGTTATACGACGGATCGGTCAGGATTTCCTGGTATCCGGTCATGCTCGTATTGAACACAACCTCTCCGAATACCTCACCTTCGGCACCGAACCGTCGGCCGGTGAAGACGGTGCCATCTGCCAGTGCCAGCTTGGCGAGCTGTCCCATTGCGTTGTCCGTTGTGTCGAAATCGGTACGTACCCCGAGCCAGTTCCGGGGAGTGCTGAGAGAGAGTTGTACCACCTGCGGGGGCTAGGGTCGAGGGTTCGGCGTGCGCACTGCTGAACGCATCAACGTCCTTGTAAGTCATCGCTGAAGCGGCCCCAATGGATTTCCAGGGTTCGCAGATCGCGACCGAAACAACTTTGCAGATCGCTCAGCCGTTCCCCTGGCGTGTACGCCAGTAGAGGATCGCGTTCTTGCAGCAGTCGCAAGTACTTGGTGAGGTCGGCAGACCGGGTCTCCATCAGGTAGAACGTTGCCCCCCAGGCAACGGCGTACGCATCCAGCACGCTTTTGTCAAACAGGTGTTTATCGGCAACGAGAAACTCTGCCAGCCCGAACTTGGGATTCTGGGATCGGTACTGCTGCAGCGCCGTCAATCGGTCGACGGCAACACGATCTTCCCGGGCCCCTTGGCCAGTCCGATTGCCATCATGCTCCAGCGTCAACGCGAGACCCTCAACCAGCCATACCGGAAGATCGGCGAGTCGGTGTAGCAGTCCCGTATTGAAGCAGAACTGATGGACTGCCTCATGAATCAGATTTGACCGGGCCTGTGGAGTCAGTCCCTCCTCCTGGGCGACTTCGTCATACACGTAGATCCGGTTCGACGCCCGATCGTAAAACCCTTGCAGATTCAATGAGACCGGCTTGCTCGTACTGGAGTTCGCGTACTCCAGGAAGTCCGCCTGCGATGTGAAGACGACGACATCAAGTTGATGTTCCGGCTGCTTGAGCCGAAAGCCGCGCCGAGAGAAGTATGTCCACGTGGACCGATACACTTCATCGAGCAGGTCTGCGTACGCCTTCACGCGACCTTTGGGACCATGCACCACGTAGTGGCCAATAGTGCGGACTTCTCCATCTCGCCCGAACTCGTCACGCAAGTGCGACTGATGCACCTGCCGACTGGCAGGCGCATATTCGCCATCCAGGCGTCGCATTCCTTCCACATACGCGAGATCCACCCGCTGGTACACCCCCAGCTGCGATTCCAGCCAACCGACCGTTTCTGAATAGGCGACGCAACGCCCCTGCGTCGCGACCCCGTTGGCGACCAGTTCGACGACAACATCGCCAGCATTGACCGCGCCATGATGCAGACCAATGACAATCGCCGCCGAGAGAACGATCAGTCGCCATGCAGGTTGATCAATTGAGGAATCGGCTGATCGGCTGAGGAATTTCATCGCAGGGATCGACGTGAAGTTGCGGAAAGGGTGCTCACTATCAACGTACAACAGTCACGTCAGCCCCGGCTCACTGTCCTGCGAATGACCCAATTCCAGCGACCCACACATTAACGGTCATGCCGGTTGCGTTGGTTATACCGCGACCGGACGAGCGCATCGCAGATACATCGGTCCGGAATTCAAGCTTCCGATTTGGTGCTTGTGGCGATTTGTTCGAGGCTATCTGCTCGTAGCATGATTCCGGATGGCGTCTGCATCCTGCGTGCATTCAGTAACCGGCGAACAAGATCCATCCCGTAAAAGCACTCGATGAATCTGACAGGATGAACAGGATCGACAGGATTTCCAAGTGCTAATCTGGCTGATCTTGAGCAGTCAAAGCGTGAGCGAGTCTGGCAAAGTCGTCAGTCGACAGATCATCCTGTTAATCCTGTCCAAAAACCAATTGCAAGCCGATGCGGCGATTCATTCGGGGCCATCTGCTCCCAGAATG
>JAGQQB010000434.1 GCA_020426425.1 Planctomycetaceae bacterium
CCCATCGGTTCTGGACCTGCCGGGCCAGCAGTTGATCCGGCCCCATTTCAGCAGCCGTGGACTGAACAACCTGTCGTGCTGCTCGGTCTTGGGGACAGCATCACCGATGGCTTTGGAGCCAGTCCGGGACATTCGTACTTCAATCGCCTGCTCAAGCCGAGCCAGAGCGATCCGGTCGAAATTGCGGACTGCCATCTCCGCGCCGTCTTTCCACAACTGACCGCCGACAACGCCGCCATCTCAGGCTCAACATCGCTGGAACTGCTCGACATTCTGCTGCCTCGCGTCGAGACCTTTCCAGACGAAGCATACGGCATCGTCGTGCTGACCACCGGCGGGAACGACATCATCCATCACTACGGACGGACCCCACCCCGCGAAGGGGCGATGTTCGGAGCCACCTGGGAACAGGCTCAGCCGTGGATCGACAACTACCATCAGCGTCTGCACGACATCTGCGATGACATCGGGACCAGGTTCCCCGGCGGATACACGATCTTCCTGGCCAACATCTACGATCCAACCGACAACGTCGGCGACACGCAGCATGCCGGACTCCCAGCCTGGCCGGACGGCTTACAGATCCTGACCGCCTACAACGACATCATCGCCCAGGTGGCGAGCGAACGGCCCGATGTGGAGTTGGTCGACATCCACACCCCTTTCCTGGGCCACGGCATCCACTGCCGCAAATTCTGGGGCCGACACTATCACTACGGTGATCCACACTACTGGTACTTCGCCAACCTCGAAGACCCCAACGACCGCGGTTACGATGCCATCCGCAGGCTGTACCTGAATAAGATGGCGGAGGTACTGCCCGAGAAACTGAGCGACATGCCCGTTCCAGAGCAGATGCAACGCTGACGAACGCGAGCCCCCGGCGCATCCACCCCATAGTCGTTGATCGCTCCGCGATCAACGACTATGGGAGTCCCGGAGGTTGCGTCGCGATGCACCCGGCGATTTCCTGGCTGACGGCCAACAGCCAACCGCCCATAACCAACAGCCACTCACGTCCCCAGCAACTCTTCAACCTCCTCCCGGCTCACCACGTTCATCACCAGTGGTTGCGACAAGTCCGGTTGGGATTGTTGCCAAGTGATGTACCAGTGATTGGCGGTTTGCAGCACGTCCACGTAGCGGTCGGGTGGCACGCTCAGTGGCGAAGCGAATGGGCGTGGGCGAATGTTCTGAACATGATCATCTTTGAAGAAGGCTCGATGAGCAAGCCCTCGGCATCACGCGTCGGCACGCACTGGGCCTCGCTGAAACGGACAGTACCTTACCAATGATGGATGACAAATCACCCTGCGCCACGCCCATCCCGTTGGCCCTGTCATTTACACACATTTTCATGAGTTTCCTGGAAAGTGATCCAGGCGAGGGAGAAATCGAGCATGCGGCGGAGGCCGGTCCAGAGGGGGTGGGGGCCGGCGGCGGGTTCGGTGGCGCGATTGTTGTAGCCTCCCAGGTGTGTCAGGATGGTGATGAACTCATTCAAAGTTGGTGGAGTGGCGGGTGGTTTGGTTTTGTGGACGACCTGCCAGGTGGGCTGCCATTCCTGGTCGATGAAGACTGTTGTGCAGGGGAGTTGAGGACAGGTCCGATTCAGATAGGTCAAATACAAAATTCGCCAGGCGATGATTTGGTACATCGCAACGCAATTGAGCATTCGGGTCTTTGTTTCCAACGGAATCTCTTCCACACGGCAACCCGTTTTCAGAACGCGGAAATAGGTTTCGATGGTCCACCGCGCGGCATAGTAGTCCACCGCTGTCGTAATTTGTTCGACAGTCTCGATGGGCAAGGTCGTGACCAGCAGCCAACAGACATCGGTCCCATCGTGGGGGCCGTCGACTTCCTGAACCAAGATGACATGATGCGTAATGACGTCCAGTCCCGGCCGGTGGTTGGGAGGTTTCACTTCCGTGCGTAGGGCGCGGATTTCCAGCTTGGCCTGCCGGGCAGCCCGTCGCGGCGTGGCGGAAAGCTCCTGCGTCTGGACAGCCAGCACCGGCGAGCGTTCGATGGTGTCCCGTATCTTGATGTAGGTTCGTCGGCTCACCTCTCGATTGACTTCGGGTGTGCTCCTGTTTTCGTGAGCACGAATCAGATAATCGACCTGCTTCCCGGCTTGCCCCTGAGTCTGGGCTTCGAGAAAGATGTCGTAAATATCCGCCTCGCGATCGGCCACGCTAATCACATGCGTGGTGGGACATTCGGCGGCCATCGCGCAGGCCTGTCGATAACCCTCCAGCCAGCGCCCGCTTTCCTTTTGTTCGATGGGGAGTTTCTTTTGAGCCCGCCTGGTCGGCGGATCCTGTCCCAACGTTTGTGGATCACGATCAAAGGAGTGCGTGCCGACGACGCCGAGCGGCAACCGGCCTGGCGTCACGGCGAGTTGCACATGCTGATAAACCCCGTACCGATCTTCCGCATTCAGGCAACGCGCATCGTCCATAGGATGATCGGTGTAGTCCAATTCCGTCGTGTCCTGCACCACCAACACCACCGACTGCGCCTGCATACGCTGCATCGTCGCCACGCGATGTGGCTGGAGAATCTGCTCGGGAGTCACACGCGGATTGCTAAAAAAGCGATAGGCCGCCTGCGTGTCTCCCCAGCCATTGACCGCCCCGTTGATGCTCGCCTGCGGATTGGCCGCCAATGATTCGAGCACCTTGCAACTCCTCCGGTTCAACCGCTCGTCCCCCAAATCCACCCCGGCCAATTCATCTGCAATCCGTTCCGCCATAACACACTCCTGCAATTCTCCAATGGGAAATCTGCAGAAATGACTGCGCAAATCTCATGCCAACTTGCGGTGAATTTGTGGTAACTTGTGTGTAAATGACAGGGTGATGACGTGAGCGTGAAGATCGACCGCACGGGCAGCCCACTGGCTGAATCAAAGGCGGCCCCGTATCCGGTGCAGGCTCCGCGTATCGTGACCGATGCAACGACGGTGGGCCAAACGGTGGAGATCGGGCTGAAGTTCAACGCTGCGGTGGCCGTCTCAGGCGGCACGCCGCAACTCAGCTCAAGCATTGGCGGCAACCCGCGCTCGGCCGCCCTGGCCTCCGGCAGCGGCAGCGACGACCTGATCTTTGCTTATACCTTGCAGGCAGGCGATGCGG
>JAGQQB010000435.1 GCA_020426425.1 Planctomycetaceae bacterium
CTCACCGAAGTTTCATAGACCTGTCTGTTCCGTTCCATGGCGACACGGATCGGGTATGCGTATACCTGGCCAACTTCAAGGAGTGGCGAGCTGAACGATCGGGTTTCACCAGTCAGAGCCATCTTCTGTCCGAAGAAGTAGATGTCTGCATCAGCAGGAACATGGAAGACCAGTTGAGCCTTCCTGGGAGGGGTGACGGGAGCGGCAGCAATCGGCGCGGTGCGAACAGATGTCGTCGAGGCCGAGTAGTAGCTACCGACCGAACCATAGGATCCATACGAACCTGAGGAGCCTGCCGAACCTGAGGAGCCCGAAGACCCCGAGGAACCATGTGAACCATGACGGCGAATGCGGTATCCGCTCGAACCTGATGATCCACCCGACGAGCCATGAGAGCCTGGACTGTAGTGTCCACTGCTGGAACCACTGGACCCTGAAGAACCGTGCGATCCCGACGAGCCACGTGATCCAGAAGAACCTGACGAGCCGTGGGAACCCGAAGAGCCTGAGGAACCGTGCGAACCTGACGAGCCATGAGAGCCTGACGATCCATGTGAGCCGAACAGGCCGAACAGGCCAGCTTCAACAGTTGATCCCGCCAGGCAAACGGCCATTGCCGCAGTCAGGACCATCGCTTGTTTTTTCAACAACATTGCACGTACTCTCCATCAAAGCGTTTGCGTGGGATAACGAGGCCCGCAGTGGACCGCTGTCATATTCCGCCCAGTCAAATGGGTGTTTAGGTAGATTACGCAGTTTGCGAGCAATGTCAACAACTGCGGCGAATATCCTGATTGCGCCGTCCACGACGTCTTTCGGAGCGACTGCCAAATGAAGTCACGTCGACAACTCTTGTGGGAGGTGGGGGGCGGCCTGGGCGGGGTCGCTTTGGCCACGCTACTGAGCGAGCATGATGCAGCGGCGGGCGGCTGCATCATCCGCCGAAGGCGAAACGTGTGGTGCAGCTCTTCATGGCGGGCGGAGCAAGTCATCTCGATCTGTTCGACTTCAAGCCGACACTGGTGGAGCAGCATGGCAAGCCATCGAATTTTGGCGAACATGTCGAAGCGTTCCAGAACGGTCTCGGTCCCTGGCTCAAGCCGATCTGGGAGTTCAAGCCGCATGGAGCATGCGGCAAACTGTTGGGCGAGCCGGTCGCTGCGCTCGGCGACGTTGTCGACGACATCGCTTTCGTCCACAACATGGTCGGCAAGACCGGAGTCCACAGTCAGGGAACGCTCCTGCAGACGACCGGGTTCAACCGACCCGGATTCCCGAGCATGGGGAGTTGGCTCAGTTATGGGCTTGGTTCAATGAACGACAACCTCCCGACGTTCGTCGTGCTGCCAGATCATCGCGGCCTTGCGTCAAACGGCACCCGGAACTGGGCCAGCGCGTTTCTGCCCTCACCACACCAGGGAACAATAATCTTCCCCGGACGTTCCTCGCCGATCTTCGACTTGTTCCCCCGTGAAGATCTGGCCCGCGACTTGTCGGTGAACAGTGCGGCCGACTCGGTTTCATCGATCAACGCCCTCAATCAATTGCACGCCCAGCATTATCCTGAAGATCAACTCCTTCAGGCGCGCATCGAGAGTTACGAACTCGCCGCCCGCATGCAATTGGCGGCCCCAGAGGCCCTCGATCTCTCTGGCGAACCGGAGCATATTCTCAAGCTGTATGGACTGGATCATGTCCCCGCCGAGTTTGAGAGCACGATCAATGCGCGTGAAGAGATCGTTCACTTCTCGCGGAAGTGTCTCGTCGCGCGACGACTGCTCGAACGGGGCGTGCGGTTCGTGCAGGTCTGGTCCGGTAATGACAATGGCTTTCCACGCCGCAACTGGGACTCCCACGAAGATATCCAGCGTGACCATGGCCCGCTCGCACAGGGGATGGCCCGGGGAGCCGCCGCGCTGATCTCCGACCTCAAACAGCGTGGACTCCTGGAGGACACGATCATCCTGTGGACAACCGAGTTCGGCCGCATGCCCTCTTCGCAAGGGGGCAAGGGCCGCGATCATAATCCTTATGTGTTTACCAATTGGTTGTGCGGCGGAGGCATTCGCGGCGGACAGTCGTACGGGCCCTCAGATGAGTGGGGATACAAACCTCTCGACCGCAATCATCCCACGCAGGTGTACGACATTCATGCCACGGTTTTGCATCTGCTGGGAATCGATCATACGCGGTTGACCTACCGCAGCAATGGGATCGACCGTCGTCTGACGGATGTGCATGGTCGAGTGATCGATGAACTGATTGCGTAGGGCGGTGGGCGAGCGATGCTTATCGCCCCGCTGTGCCAAGATGCTTGTGCAAGCAAACCAGCAGTGCGCAGGACGCTCACCGTCGCTGACACATGGGGCAATAAAAGGTTGATCGCTGCGCCTGGACGATTCGGCGAATCGCTCGCTCGCCGCACGTGGGGCATAGTTCCCCTTCGCGGTCGTACACGCGGTGCTCGTTCTGATACCCCCCGTCCTGGTTGAGCACATTGCGATAGGTGCCGTCGGACAGGGTTGAGCCTTCGTAGCGAATCGCCTCTTCGAGCACGAATCGCGTCATCTCATGCAACAGCGCGAGACGCTTCTTTGAGAGCCGCGCCGCGACACATCCGGGATGCACCCCTGACAGATGAAGAATCTCACTCGCATACAGATTGCCGATCCCCGCCACCAGTTTCTGATCGAGGAGCGCGACTTTGATTGCACGCGAAGTGTGCAAGAGTCGGTCAGTCCAATCCGCAACACTGATCTCAAGGGCATCTACGCCCAGTCTTCCGAAGATGTGCTCCCGTTCGACTGGGCTGCAAAGGTGGATCGTCCCCAGTCCGCGTCGATCCCAGAACCACAACCGATTGCCGTCAGTGAACCGCCATTCGACCCTCAGATGCTCCACGCTCGGCGGATCGGTGACCAGCATGAGACCGGTCATCCGGGGTTCAATCAGGAACGACTCTCCTGAGTCGAGTTCGAGCACAATGCGTTTCGCCCGCCGCCAGACACGGTCCACGATTCGCCCCATGGCACGGCGTCGCAACGTCGGGAAGCGGGGCGTCAGGGTGATCGGCTTGCGTGTGCAGGGTGGCTGCACAAGGTCTTCGATGACCTGGCCCATGATATGCGGTCTGATC
>JAGQQB010000436.1 GCA_020426425.1 Planctomycetaceae bacterium
GGAATCGTTCCAACTGCACAAGGAAATCTATCGCATTCCGCCCGAGGAGTTTGATCGCCGTGTTGATGAACTGACGAGCCTGCTTGAGGTCAAGCAACTTGTGAGTCAGCCGGTACGGGAACTTTCGCTCGGCGAACGGATGCGGATGGAACTGATTGCCGCCCTGTTGCACAGTCCGGAAGTGCTCCTGTTGGATGAACCGACGATTGGTCTCGACGTTATCTCGCAACGCCGCGTGCAGGAGTTCTTGAAGTTCTATCAAGCACAGCGGAAGATCACGGTCATCCTGACCAGTCACTACATGAAGGATGTCGAAGCGCTCTGTCGTCGTGCGATCATTATCAACCATGGACAACTCAAGCACGATGGTCCACTCGCCGAGATCGTGGAACGTTTCAGCCGCAATAAGGTGATTCAGCTGCTGTTTGCCGGCAATCAAGTCCCCACCGATCTTGCCCGATTCGGAACGGTGCTGGAGTCCGTCGCCCCTAGGGTGAAGCTCGAAGTCGACCGCCAGCGTATCCCGGAAGTGTTGACCGCCATCCTGTCGCAATACACCGTCGAAGATGTTGGCGTGCTGGATCGGCCGCTGGAAGAGGTGATCGCGGAAATGTTTCAGTCTTGATCGAGCTGTCGTGTCCCAGGGGTGCTGGATCGGCAACGCTTACGGCTGGCCCCGGTCGGTCAGCACCTGGCAAGGTCTGGTCTTCCATGGACCGTGGGCACTCACGTCTGTTCAACGGTGCGCACCGCGTCTGCGACCTGAATCACTCCTTCATACAACGCGCGGCCGATGATCGCGCCGACGAGGTTGGGAGTCTCGCGATGAACTTCGGTCAGACGTTCGACATCGGTCAGTGTGGAAACGCCACCGGAGGCAATCACTGGCAGGCCGAGGTTGGCGAGGGCGATCATGTCCTGAATCGTCGCCTCATCGACCCCTTGCATCATGCCATCGTTGGCGATGTTCGTGTAGATGACTGCGGCGAGGGGCAACCCCTGATAGCGCTTCGCCAGTTCAATGGCCGAGGTCTTGGAGACATCAAGCCAGCCTTCGGTGGCGACCATGGAATCGCGGGCATCCAGGCCCAAGGCGACGCGGTGAGGATAGCGTTCCACGATCGCCGCGAACCAGTCGGGTTGCTTCAGCGCCTGGGTGCCGATGATGACGCGGTCGACCCCAGCGTCTTCGAGCAGAGTCTTGACGGTCTGTTCCGTCCGCACACCGCCGCCAAGTTGCACTGGGGCGTCCACACTGGCGGCGATCTGGCGGATGATCTCCAGGTTGACCGGTTCGCCGGCCTTGGCTCCATCGAGGTCGACGACGTGAATACGATGCCCACCTGCGTCGGCCCAGCGACGGGCCATCTCAACCGGGTCATCGCCGAATACAGTCTCCTGACCGTAGTCACCTTGTCGCAGTCGCACACAGCGACCGCCTCGAATGTCAATGGCGGGAAGGACTTGCAGCATTTGGTTGGCTCGTCGGAGGATGCCGATTGTGTGGACGCAGCCTAGCGATTCCGCTACCGATTGGCCAACCTGCCATTCTGGCCGTTTCGCACTGCGGTCGCAGACTGTAAATTCAGCAGTTCATGAGATTGAGTGCCAAACTTCCTGGTCGCCCAGTGTGTGGATTGGCGTTTTCCCCTGAGTTGAAGTCTTGTATGCCTACTGAACCGGTCAACGAATCTGACCTGATGAACATTGCGATCAATGTGTTGATCGTGGATGACGACGAGCCGCATGCTCAGGCAGTGGCCGAGAGTCTGGAACGCTCGAATTGCGACTGCACCATCGCCAACAGCGGCAAGAAAGGGGCCGAGGCGATTGAGAGCGACAACTACGACGTCGTGATCACCGACCTAAAGATGGACGAAGTCGACGGGCTGGCGATCTTGCGGAAGGCCAAGGAGGAACTGCCCGAGGCGGAAGTCATCGTGCTGACCGCCCACAGCTCCATTCCTTCGGTCGTGACCGCGATGCAGGGAGGGGCCTATACGTATCTGACGAAACCGCTCGATATCATCGAGCTGCGGAACGCGGTTGAAAAAGCCTCTCAGCGAGTGCGTCTGTTACGACGAAATGCTGCACTCAGCCGTCGGCTGGATGAGAAGTTCGGTTTCGAAGGGGTGATCGGCAATAGCCCGGCGATGCATCGGGTGATTGATCAGCTGCGGAATCTCGCGCCGACGGATACCACCGTCCTCATTCTGGGGGAGAGTGGGACCGGCAAGGAACTGGTGGCCCGGGCACTGCATCAGAACAGTCCCCGCAAGAGCAAGCCGTTTGTGCCGCTGAACATCTCGGCACTGCCGGAGAGCATTCTCGAAAGCGAACTGTTCGGGCACGAGCAGGGGGCCTTCACCGGGGCGGCAGCGAAGCGGATCGGCAAGTTTGAGTACGCCAATGGAGGAACACTGTTCCTGGATGAGGTGGGCGAAATGCCGACGGAGACACAGATCAAACTGCTCCGCGTGCTGGAAGACCGGAAGATCACCCGGGTCGGTTCGAATGAAGAAAAATCGGTCAATGTCCGCCTAGTGGCAGCGACCAACGCCGACCTGAAACAGATGATGGAGGAAGGGACCTTCCGTCGCGATCTGTACTACCGGATCGGCGTGGTCACCATCTTCCTGCCCCCACTGCGGGATCGTCGGGAGGATATTCCGCTCTTGCTGGATCACTTTGTGAAGGACTTCAGCAAGCTGCATGGCAAAGAAGTTCAGGGATTCTCGCGAGCCGCGCGACAGGTGCTGATGTCCTTTGACTGGCCAGGCAACATTCGGCAATTGCGAAACGTGATCGAAGGGATGCTCGCCCTCGATACCGACGGATTGCTCGATGTCGATGACCTCCCGATGGAACTGGCCGAACTGGCGGGACAGACGGTGGAGCATCTGGAAGGCAACAGCGGTGCCGATCTGCTGATCGGCCAGCCGATGACGGAAGTGGAGAAATACTACATCGCCAGGGCACTGGAGCTGACGAGCGGCAAACGCGAGGAAGCCGCCAAAATGCTTGGCATTGGCGAGCGGACGCTGTATCGCAAAATCAAGGAGTACGATTTGAAGTAGTCGCGTTGAGGGACGCTGCGCGTCCGTTGA
>JAGQQB010000437.1 GCA_020426425.1 Planctomycetaceae bacterium
CGGCCAGAGCATCACAACAAGCTTCTCGATCGCGTCGGATCTCACGACCGATCCACCACACCGCCGGATTGAAAAAGAAGCCGCACTCCACAATCACCTGCAACAGATGCACCAACGGATCCCAACGCCGGATGTGCGCCAGTTCGTGTGCAAAGATGGCCTCAATCTGTTCGGCGCTCAGGCTCGTTGCCAACGTCGCTGGCAAGAGCAGGACTGGTCGCACGATTCCCCAGACCGCTGGCGTGTTGAGATGGTCGGTGAGGACGAGTCGCACCTGTGTTGACATGCCGAACTTGCGACAGGTGGCGGCGAGCAGGTCCAGCAACTTCGCATCGGCCGGACGGGTTGATCTCACCAACTGACGCACGCCGACAATTCCCAGGATGCCGCGCAGCAGCATCCACAGACAACCCGCCATCCACGTTAGCGCAAGCCAGGGGAGCCAGGACCGCAGGCTGCTCGGCGACGTTTGCCGTTCGGCCTGTGTTCGTACTGACGGGACTTCGGACCCGACCGCGACAACATCATCCGCAGGCGCCGCGCTGTGTGGATGTGCATCGCTGCGCGTTGTCCCCTCCGGCGACGACGCGGTATTCGCAGGCGCTATGTCCTCAGTGTTCATCGCGCCGATCGGCTGTGCCATGTCGGCCACCAGTGCATGATCAATCCAAGACCACGTGACCAGAAACGTCAACAGCAGCAGCGCAAGACAAGAGAGTCCGGCGTTGTACCGCCGTTCGGGTCGGCGTGACGGAATCAACCGCAGCAGCAGACCGAGCACGCCAAACCACAACAACCCCTGCCACAAACTGTGCAGCAGCGCGAGCACGAATGACGCCACCAGCGGACCCTCAAGCCAGTCGATGAGCATGTTCATTTCCGCTCCTCCCGCGCCTCCCGGGCGGCTGAGTTGATGAGTTTGCGAATCTCTTTGAGTTCATCCGCCGAGACATCGGTGCTGTCGAGCAGCGCCTGGACCACATTCAGAGGGTTGCCACTGAACACATTCTGCAGCAACGTCTGCACCAGTGGTCGCACCACTGCCGTTCGCTCGACGGCCGGTGAATAGACATGCGCCTGCCCTGATTGTGTATGCGTCACGAGTCCCTTGCGGGACATCCCCTGCATTACGGTCAACACGGTGGTGTAAGCCCGCCGTTTGCCATCGGGCAGCAGTTCCAGAATCTGCCGCACCGTGCTGGGACCATGATCCCACAACACCGTGAGCACCTGCATTTCGAGTTCGGAAGGACGGGAATCGGTCACGAGGATCTCCGTACTGTGGGTGACGTACTATTATAGTAGTACGCATACTATGTGAATAGTAGAGGAGTGTCAAGCACGGGCGGGCTGTTGGCCGTGGGCCTTTGGCGGTTCGCCGTTAGCCCTTGGCTGTTCGCGAATCGCCAACAGTGAACAGCCAATCGCCAACAGCCCCAAATCTGCTATCGTGCGCTCGATCCATGCAACCACCTCTTGAGTCTTCGCGATGTTCACCGGTTTGTGGCAATTGACGCGTGTGACGTTACGAACCGATGCGCGCAGTCTCGGTCCACACTTCACTCGGTTCGGACTCGCCGCGCTGCTGCTGTGGGTGATCGCGATGACCGGGACCGAAGGGGTGTCGGCACCTGGGCTGCGACTGTTTCGATCGCAGTTGGTCCTGGCCCATTTGTTCCTGACGGCGAATGCACTGTTCGGTTTTTCGCTGATCATCATTGAAGAGCGTGAGGCGGGGACGCTGGAGTTGCTTAGGTTGGCGGGTATCAACAGTTTGTCCGTGCTGCTGGGACGACTCATGCCGCGACTGGCCGACGCCGCGCTGCTGCTGGCAATTCAGTTTCCGTTCACACTGCTGGAGATCACGCTCGGCGGGATCACGATGCATCAGGTGCTGGCTGCGTATATCGCACTGGCCGCGTACCTGTGGCTGACCGCGATGATCGGACTGTGGTTCTCGGTCTGCGCCCGCACTCAGTGGTCGGCCGTAACCTCAACTGCCATTGCCCTGTCGGTGTACAACCTGCCGTATCTGGTGAACTGGGTTGGCGGCCTGTTCACGATTTCCACTTCGAGTTGGGAGCGCGTGTGCCTGCCACTGCGATTATGGAGCATTGCAGATGTCAGCTTCGCGGAATCAGCCTGGAGCGAGGCAGCGGTATGGGCAGTAATTGTTGGTATGTTGTTCGGCCTTGCTGCCTGGTGGCAGATGGAACGCTCACTGGTCTCGGCGGTCGCACCGACTCAGACACGCCGTAACACGACTCGACCGAAACGAGTTTGGAATCGACCGCTGGTGTGGAAGGAGTACCGCTTCCTGATGGGCGGGCTATGGGGGATCGCGATTCGCAGCGCGCTGTACCTCGGCCTGCTGGTGTGGATGATTGCCGAGCATCAGGAGATTGGGATGGCCCTCGCTTGGACTGCCCTGCTGGGTGGAGCTCTCAGCCTGATCGATGGCACCTGGACCGCCAGCCGGTTGTTCAGCGAGGAGAAACGCAATCAGACCTGGTCGGTCCTCGCGCTTACGCCACTCTCGATGTTCCAGCTTTCTTCCGCCAAGTGGGCGGGCTGGCTGCTGGGACATGCCCCGTCGATTCTGATCCCCTACGCCTGCATCGTGCTCTGTCCGATCGTGCATCCGCACTTCAAGTCCTCCGGGGCGACGGTCGAACTCTTCATCGGTTCCATCGGTACCGGGCTGGCGATCATCGCCACCATGCATTTGCTCGCGATCAACTCACTCAGCTGGGGTTGGAAGGCGATCCCGCTCACGCTCACGATTTGCTGTCTGGGCGCGTACGTGTTCCTGTATTCCATGTTCCCCTGGCGAGAATCAATCGGTATGCGGAACGTGTACCACGCAATGACGGCAGGCTTCATGTTCGCTCTGATTATCGCCATGCAGGCGCGACTGGTGCATCTGCTGGGCAAGCTGGCGGGCGAAGATGCGTGAGGGCGGGCGGCCACAGTGACTGCTGAGTGGCTTATCCGAGTCCAAGCGAGATTCCGATTCTAACGGATCTACCGTTCAGGCGAATTGCAGGTGAGCAGGAAAACTGATTTGAGTTTCCTGACGGCAATTCTTGTGGCGCCGGTCATGTTT
>JAGQQB010000438.1 GCA_020426425.1 Planctomycetaceae bacterium
AGTCCTTGCACACCAGCGGGCGATAGCCTTCCATCTCGGTAATCGAACCACCAATGAATGCCACATGACCGACATGCTCGCGCTCGAACCGAATGCGGCTGTTCTGAAAGTTGCCACGCAGGTGGACGTTGGGACTGAGTTCTTCCGCATACAGCGGGTGCCCGACTTCGAGTCCCCGCTGACCAAAAGTCGCGAGCAACAGCACAACAATCGACAAATGATTCTGAATTCGCATGGGGCACTTTGGAGCAAAGGCATTCGAGACGCAGTCACAAGTCACGGATAGGAATTGTGCGGAACTGGGAATCCGATGGCAACTCTTCAGGGATGCTGGAACCTGAACCAGGTGTGCGGATAAGTCACACTCACTCAGCAGCACCGGTTGCACAGTCGGACAACTCTGAACACTCAAGCCAAAATTCTTTGGCTGACGAGAGTCACCAGGTGTGCGGGCACAGGTTGTGTCCCCTGAACTTGCACTTGCCAGATCGCACAATTCTTGATTTGGAGACGACGGGAACAGTTGCTCCGAAGAGTGAGAGCGTTGTAAAAAGTCCCGCGAACAAGAGGCAACGCAGACTTTTCTTTGCTACTGTCCTCGCCTTGGCACCGCAGTTGCCTCCTTCCGGGGCACCGTGGTTCGCTGTTCGCCTTCTCAGGTGACCTCCCAGACTCTAACTCCGACTCAGCACGTGTCCGTTTCAAAACACCCGCTCTTCACCGCGCTGGCGATTTGTGTTGCTCTGGCCGGATGTTCCCGTGAAACCCCAGTGACTTTTACGTCGTCGGAAGCGGTGACCAAGCTGCCCGATCAGTTGCAGGTGGACTTGCGTGCCGCGCTGGCAGAGCATGCCGGGAGTCACGCCACTCCCAAGTTGCTCGGCAATGAGGACGTCGATGCGGCGACCTTGCGACGCGGGCAACTGGTCTATCATGAACGTTGCGTGCAGTGTCATGGGGATAGTGGCGATGGCAACGGACCAGTGGCCGCCAGCATGTATCCTCGCCCCCGCGACTATCGCAAAGGAATCTTCAAGTTCACCTCCACTCCTTACGGAGCCCGGCCCATGCGGACGGACCTCATCCGGACGGTGAATCGAGGCATTCAGGGGACGTCGATGCCCGCGTTCAGGCTGCTGCCTGAGGAAGACATCGCCGCTGTGGTCGACTATGTGTTGTCGCTCACGCGTCGGGGAGAGTTGGAAAGCCAATTGGTGGAACTGGTTGACTTTGAAGAGGCAGTTGATCCCGAGTTGGTGAAGGATGAGTGTGTTCCTGCCGTGATTCAAAAGTGGGTGGATGCGGAAGGGAGCGAAGTCTCGCCGCTCACGAGTCAGCCGGTGTTTACAGCCGAACATGTCACCCGAGGACGTGAGGCGTTCCTCTCCGAGCAGTTGGGTTGTAAGAAGTGTCACGGTGAAGATGGCCGAGGTCAGACAAAGGACAATCTTGCCGGGAACTTGAAAGATACGTGGGGACATGTGACCCGTGCGGCGGACTTGACTGGCGGCTTCCTGCACGGCGGGCAGCGTCCATTGGATATCTATCTGCGAATTCACAACGGTGTGAATGGAACCCCGATGCCGGGATTCGCCAACGCCCTGCGTGACGATCCAGACAAGATCTGGGATTTGGTGGCATACGTGATGCACGTTACCAATGCTCGGCGTTCTGGTGAGCGTCCGTTGCCGGGACCGATCTCGCCATACGTGCCGACCGCATCTGCCGAGTCAGGTGGTGATGCCGAAGCCAGTCCCGAAGCAGCAGAGTAAGCTGAGTCATTCGTCCATTCCGTTGTCCCGCTGGAGCTGCGGCTCCGTCGTCCTCAGGAACGTTGCCAAGGAATCGCCCCTGTGAACATCGAGTCGAAACAACAGGAACTTGCCGAACTCAAGCGGCGGATCGAGCAGTTGGAAGCTGAGCTTTCGCCAGGTGGGAGGGCAAGTGCGTCTGCCACCGCTGACTGGCCACCCAAGGATCTGTACACCGCCTACTACCTCATGGTGGGGGGAATGCTGGGGATCATTGGGGCCATTGTCAGCCTGATGGTGAACTTCGTTGGCGCCCCGGCCGCAGGCAAATCACCAGCGGAACTGGTGAAGGTGTACCTGACGTTCCCGTTTGGCGAACGAGCGCTGGATCTCAGCGCGGAGAACGGGTCGCTCATCCTGGTCTTCGGCATTTGTTTGTACATCGCAACCGGCATGCTGATTGGGATTCCAATTTACTACGGCATGGTCCGTATGTGCGGGAAAGATGCTCCGCTTGGCAAGCGAATGATCTGGGGCAGCATCTTTTCGTTGCTGGTCTGGGTCGTTGCCTTCTATGGAGTGCTCAGTTGGTTGCAGCCGCTGTTATTCAATGGGAACTGGGTGACCGATCCTGCCGTTCTGCCGCCTTGGGTCGCGGCGGGAACACACTTGGTATTTGGCTGGACGCTCGCGCTCTTGTATCCGTGGGGCCAGTTCACACCCTACCAGCCGGCCTCAGCTCAACAACCGTCAGGTAACTAACCGTGATGTGTGGGGTTTGACACCCCAGGACTGAATTCGCACGTTCCCTCGAGTGTGCCTCGAAAGATTTCCTCATGACTGACCAAACCGTGCAAAACACAGCCGACGACACGCCCCGTGTTCCCGAACATGCGCAGCTCGTGGACGAGCAGATGGTGCGTTGGCACTTCATCATGGCGCTGGTGTTCTTCTTCGCTTCAGTGGCTGGTGGATTCCTGGTTGCGTTCCAGTTGATCCGGCACAATCCGTTTAGCGGCATCGAGTATCTCTCGCCCGGACGCTGGCGGATGATCCACACGAACGCCATCGCGTACGGCTTTCTGGCCAACGCGTTCCTAGGCGTGCTGCACTGGGTGGTTCCGCGTCTGACGCTGCGACCTGTGCTCGACCGGCGGCTTTCGCTGCTGATCTTTGGCGCATGGCAGTTCGTCGTCGGGGCAACAGCAGTCGGCCTGATCCTGGGCCAGGCTCAAGGTCTGGAATGGGGCGAAACCCCCGTCTGGATCGACCCGCTCGCGCAGCTCGGATTGCTGCTGGTGGCAATCAACTTCATGGCTCCCATCGTGAAGCAGGAAGGGCCGATCTATGTCAC